>VBEU01000001.1 GCA_005883775.1 Chloroflexota bacterium
AGAGCCGGCCTCAGCCTCCCTCGCTAGACCGTAGCGCAGTCGAGCGGTCGGCGCCGCCCAAAGCTCGCCGCACGACGAGCGGGGCGCCCGCGCCTTGCACCAGGAGGGTCACGAGGACGATGCCGAAGCTGATCTGCTGGACGAGCTCGCGCTCGGGAAAGTCAGCCGGCAGCGACAGCGCGGCCGCGAGCGCGATCGCGCCGCGTAGCCCGGACCAGAAGATCACGTGGGCCCAACCCCGCGGCAGGACACGCGTCCACGATCCGACCGCGGCCGCGGGCACATAGACGATCAGCGCTCGCGCCGCGACCACGGCGGCGGTGCCGATCGCGACGGCGGACCCCGCGCTCAACAGGGTCGGAAGACGGATGGCAAATCCGATGAGGAGGAACACGAGCGACGTGAGCACGAACGCGGCGACGTCCCAGAGATCCTCGATCTCCCGCACGAGAATCTCAGAGCCTGCGGTCCGTCGCATGCGGCTGCCGAGGACGATCCCGGCGATGACCGTGGCGAGGATCCCTGAGAGGCCGACGGCGTCGGCCAGCTGATAGGTCCCGTACGCGGTGACGAGCGAGATGGCGAGCTGGATCGTGCGCTCGCTCGTTGCGCGAATGAGCCGCGCGGCGAGGAGCCCGCCGGCGAGGCCGACGACTCCGCTGACAGCGATCGTGCCCACGAAAAGGACCGCCGCCTCCGTCGCGCCAACGCCGGCCTGCACCGCCCGGAGCGCGAGCGCAAAGAGGACGAGGCCCGTGCCGTCGTTGAGCAAGCTCTCCCCCTCGACGAGCGTGCGCAGTCCGCCTGGAACGTCGAGTCGCCGCATCGTCGCGACGACCGCGATCGGATCGGTCGCCGCGGTGATCGCGCCGACGACGAATGCGAGGCCGAATGGGAGCCCGATGCCGAGGTACAGGGCGACCGCGACGACGACGGCAGACGCGACCACGCCGGGGATGGCGAGCGCCAGGATCGGGCCGAGCACCGGGCGGAGAGCGGTCCAATCGATGGCGTACGCGGCCGCGAAGACGAGGCCGGGGACGAACACTCCGAGGACGAGGCCGGGCGTGATCGCCAGTCCGATCTCGGGGAAAAGCAGGGCCCCCCACAGCCCGGCGATCACGAGGACGACCGAATCCGGTAGCGACGCTCGCCGCGCGAGAGCCGCGACGACGGTCGCCGCGGCGAGGAGCGCGACGGCGACCCGCACGACGAGGATCGGATCTATCACGCCGCGTTTTTCGCCCGTGGTTCAGTGCGCGCGGTACGCCTCGTCGAGCAGATCGAGCAGATGAACGACGCGCACGTTCGACCCCGAGTGACGCAGCCCGCTCTGGATCTGCATGAGACACCCCGGGTTCGCGGTAACGACCGTGTCCGCACCCGAGCGGACGATGTTCGCGACCTTTCGTTCGAGGATCGAGCGCGCAAGGTCGGGCTGCGTGACGTTGTAGGTGCCGGCGCTGCCGCAACACCAGTCGGCTTCCTCGAGCGGCACGATGTCGAGGCCCGGGATGGCCGCGAGCAGAGCTCGCGGCTGGGCGCGAATCTTCTGACCATGGAGAAGATGACAGGGGTCGTCCCAGGTCACTCGCCCGCGGAGCGTTCCCGGCCGCTCGGTCACGCCGAGGTCACCGAGGTATTCGGTCGCGTCGCGGACCTTCGCGGCGAAGACTGAGGGCCGGGCCGACCACTCGGGGTCGTCCTTCAGGAGCCAGCCGTACTCCTTCATCGCGGCGCCGCAACCTGCCGCGTTCACGATCACGGCGTCCACCGCGGACCGCTCGAAGGCGGCGATGTTGCGACGGGCGAGCTCTCGCGCGCGCTCGCGCTCCCCGGCGTGGGCATGCAGCGCGCCGCAGCAGGTCTGGCCGGGCGTCGCGACAACCTCGACGCCGTTGCGGGCGAGGACGCGTGCGGTCGCGGCGTTCGTGGCGCCGAAGACGCTTCCCATGACGCAGCCTTCGAGCATCGCAACGCGACCGCGCCGCTGGCCCTTCGCCGGCGCCGCAACGAGAGGATCCGAGGTGGCTCGGTCGGGCAGCAGGTCGAGCAGATCGGCCATCCGGCGCGCGAGACCGAGCCGCGTTGCGCGCAGGAGCGTGCCCATCCCAAGGCGCTTGGCCGCGATGGAGAAGACCGCGAAGGCGCCGAGGATGCGCCGGTGCGGCAAGAGCCAGTCGAACGCGCCCACGCGAACGAGACGCTCCAGAGGAGATCGTGGACGCGCGGTGACGATCTGCGAGCGTGCTCCTTCGACGAGCTTTCCGTATTCGACCCCGGACGGGCACGCCGTTTCGCACGCGCGGCAGTCGAGGCACTTCGAGATGTGATCCTCGAGCCCCGGCGAGTCCGCGCCGAGCCGGTGGTCCCACACCGTCTTCATGAGATGGATGCGTCCTCGCGGCGAATCCATCTCGACGCCGAGGACCGCGAACGTCGGACAGGTCGGCAGGCAGAAGCCGCAGTGCACGCACGCGGCTATGAGGTCCTGCGCCGGTGCATCCGCGTTGGGGTAGGGCATCGGGATCGGCCCGGTCATGCGAACGCCGAGCGTCCCGGCTCGAGGATGCCCGCCGGATCGAAGGCCTCCTTGATGCGCCGCATCAAGAAATCGCCGTTCGGTCGATTCGGCCAGGTCAAAAGACGCGATCGCAGCCGCTCGGCCCGGCGCTCGATGCGACCGCTGCCGCCGACCATGCGCGCGGCGAGCAGCAGCGCTTCCGCGTCTCGGATCACGGCATCGTCCTCGTTTGTGAGGTGCACGCGGGCGACTCCGCTCGCGGCGTCGACGGCGAGCGCCGCGAAGCTCTCGAGGCGCGCCGCATTCTCCGCGAACGCGGCCGATGCCGCGACCGGAAGCGAGACCTTCACAAGCGCACCGTCCGTCGCCCGCGCGGGCAGCTCCCGCATTCGGTCAAGAACGTCGGCGAGCTCGGCAGCATCGCCGTGACGTGCCGCGACCTCGCGGCGCGCGTCGCTGATCGCCCGCATCACCGTCGGACCGCTTCCGCGTGCCTGCACGGCCACCCGCCAAAAGCTCTCGTCGGTGCGATCGATGACGCACGCCTCGACCCGCGCCGCCGCGCGAACGATCGCGTGTGCGACCGCGAACGCCTCATCCGGGCGCTCGAACCGAGCGACGAGTCCATCGCTCGTTTCCGGGAGGGGGAGGACCTTGAGCGTCGCCTCGACGATCACGCCGAGCGTCCCCAACGATCCGACCAGGAGCTTGTCGAGGTCGTAACCCGCGACGTTCTTCACGACGCGTCCACCTGCCCGCGCGACCGTGCCGTCGGCAAGTGCGGTCCGCGTGCCGATCAGGAGGTCACGGACGCCGCCATAGCGAGCTCGCCAGAAGCCGTTCGAGTTCGCGGCGATGACCCCCCCTACCGTCGCCTCGTCCGCGTGAGGCGGATCCAATGGAAGGAACTGGCCGGCCCTTTCGAGCGCCACCTTCAGGTCAGCCATGCGGGTGCCCGCGCCGACCGTCACCGTGAGATCGGCGGGTACGTGATCGATCACACCCGCGACTCGTTCGGTGCCGAGCTCGATGTCCGTGGTGCCGACGTCTCCGAGGTAGGACTTCGTCCCCGATCCTTGGATCCGGACCGTTCGGCGGTCAGCGGTGGCCTGCGCGAGGATTTGTGAGCACTCGGTGGCATCTCCGGGGCTGGTCCGCGTCACCGTCGCGGTCATCGCGTGGTGGATGCGAAGGCGAACTCCCGGCAGCGGCTGGGTGTGGGAAAGATCTTGCCGGGATTCATGAGGCCAGGCGGATCCAACGCGTCTTTGACGCGCCGCATCGCGGCGAGATCCGACGACTGGAATTGCAGCGGCATGTAGCAATTCTTCTCCATGCCGACCCCGTGCTCACCGGTGATCGAACCGCCGGCTTCGACACAGGCCGTGAGGATCTCGAGCCCAGCGGCCTTCGCGCGCTCGAGCTCGTCCGGGCCGAGACGTGAGTCGAACAGGATGAGGGGGTGCAGGTTGCCGTCACCGGCGTGGAAGACGTTCGCGACGCGAAGCCGGTGTCGTGCGCCCGCGTCCTTCACGAGTCGCAGGATGTCGGGCAGCCGGGTGCGCGGGATGACGCCGTCCTGCACGTAGTAGTCGGGCGATAGCCGACCCATCGCCGCGAACGCGCCCTTTCGGCCCGCCCAGAGCCGCTCGCGTTCCAGCGCGCTCGTTGCGACCCGTACCTCGCTCGCGGCGTGCTGGCGGCAGATCGCCTCGATCCGCGCTCGCGCTTCGTCCAGGCCGTCCCGCGGACCGTCGACCTCGACGAGGAGAATGCCGCCGGCGTCGAGGGGATAGCCGGCGTGCACGGCGGCCTCGACCGCCTGCGCGGCGAGCTGATCCATCATCTCGATCGCGCTGGGCACGATTCCGGCCGCGATGATCGCGGAGACCGTTTCCGACGCCTCGTCCATGGTCGGGAACGCCGCCATCAACGTTCGTTTGTCTTCGGGGAGCGGAGTCAGCTTGACCGTGATCTCGGTAACGAGGCCGAGCGTCCCCTCGGATCCGACGAACGTACCGACGAGGTCGTACCCCTCGTCCTCGGCGGCCTTCCCACCCAGCCTCACGACGGTCCCGTCCGAGAGGACGATCTCGATCCCGGTCACGTGATTCGTCGTGACGCCGTACGCGAGCGTGTGCGGTCCGCCCGAGTTCTCGGCGACGTTGCCGCCGAGCGTGCAGGCCTTCTGGCTGGAGGGGTCGGGTACGAAGTACAGACCGTGTGGCGCGACCGCCGTCGAAAGATGGAGGTTGATGACGCCCGGCTGCACGACCGCGCGCAGGTTCGGAACGTCGATCTCGAGGATGCGAGCCATTCGCGCGAACGAGACGACGACGCCGCCCTCCACCGGGATCGCGCCACCGGAGAGCCCCGTTCCGGCGCCGCGCGGGACGATCGGCACAGCGTGCTCATGGCAGAACCGCGCCAGTGCCGACACGTCGGCGGTGCTCTCCGGCAGCACGACCGCGTCCGGCGTCGCGGTGTCGACGGCGCCGTCGTACTCGTACAGCAGGAGATCGTCGTGCGTGCCGAGCACCTTCGCCGGACCGAGGAGAGCGACGAGGCCATGCACGAGCGGCGCGCCCCGCAGGCCGGCGCGAACCGTCGCGGTGGTCGTCAGGACGCCGCCCCCGTTTGATCGCGCAGAGCTTCCGCGAGCTCCGCGGCGGCGCGGCGCAGGACCGGGGCGAGCTCGGCGCAGCGCTGCCGGCTGAGTCGACTCGCCGGCGCGGAGATCGAGAGCGCGGCGACCGGCGCCCCGGCCGTCGCTTCGCGTCCCGGCGCGCCCACGACCGCGACGGCCACGCAGCGCACGCCCTCGTCGTATTCCTCATCGTCGAGCGCGTAGCCCTTCTCGCGAACCTCGTCGAGCGTGCGCCGCAAGATGGCCCGATCGACGATCGTTCGAGCGGTGTAGCCGCGCAGGTCGAGGCGCTCGAGCAGCGCATCGCGGCGAACGGCGGGCAGGTTAGCGAGGAGAGCCTTTCCGGCCCCAGTGGCGTGGAGAGGCGTGCGGTTCCCGACGGCGGTGAACAGACGCACGACCTGGGGCGAAGGCATCGTCTCGATGTACACGGCTTGAAGGTCGTCCAGCACGACGAGGTTGGCGGTCTCGCGCGTCGCCTCGGTCAGCGAGCGGAGAAGCGGCCGCGCGCGAAGGCGGAGCTCGCCGAACCGCGAGCGGCCCTCCGAAAGGGTCGCGAGCTTGGCCCCCGCGTAGTAGCGGCTCGTCTCGGGGTTCTGACGCACGTATCCGCGGCGAAGAAGGGTGGCGAGCAGCCGGTGCACGGTGCTGACATGCAGTCCCGTCCGTGTCGCGAGGGCGGTGATCGCGACCTCGCCCTCCGCCGCGACGAGCGCCTCGAGCAGGTCGAGCGCCCGGTCGACGGACTGGACGGACCGGCGCGCACGCTTCGTAGGTACGGTTGTCTCTTTCACCGCGCGGAACCACCCATCTGCTTCGTGGAAGCATACCCGCGACGCGCGGTAGCGATACTCGATGTGTGGACAGGACAGCGCGGCGCGAGTCGCTCGAGGCTCAGGTCGCCTCTTTTCCCGCGAAACCCGGGGTCTACCTATTCAAGGACGCGAAGGGCCGCGTCCTTTATGTGGGAAAGGCGGACGTCCTCCGCGACCGGGTGCGGGCGTATTTCGGCCCAAGTCTCGAGGTCCGGCACGTCCGGATGGTGGAGCGCGCCGAACGTCTGGAATACGTCCTGACCGACAGCATCTCGGAGGCGTTCCTCCTCGAGTCGAACCTCATCAAGCAGCATCACCCTCGCTACAACATCCGACTCAAGGACGACAAGTCGTATCCCTACGTGAAGGTCACGCTCGGCGAGGATTTTCCGCGGATCCTTCGGACGCGAACACTCGGCGACCGCAGCGCTCGCTACTTCGGGCCGTTCGCCAACGCCAAATCGGTGGACCAGTCGCTCGATCTCTTGCAGAAGCTCTTTCCGTACCGCACGTGCAAGCTCAACATCGTGGCCGGCGATGACGGTCGCGGCCGGACGGTCCCGCCCTCCGCGTTGCCCGGCGGCCGTCCCTGCCTCCTCTTCCACCTGAAGCGTTGCACCGCCCCGTGCGTGGGTAACACCACGCGCGACGAGTACCGAGGCACGATCGATAAGAGCGTGCTTTTCCTCGAAGGCCGGTACGACGCGCTCGCGCGCGACACGAAGAAGGAGATGCAGCAGGCATCGGATGCGCTGGCCTTCGAGCGGGCCGCGACGCTGCGTGATCGGCTCGTTGCGATCGAGCGGACCCTCGACCGGCAGGAGGTGCATTCCTACAAGGGCGACGACTTCGACGTGCACGCCGCCGCGGTCGAAGAGGGCGACGCGGTGGTCCAGGTCTTCCGCGTTCGCGACGGGACCGTGGTGAGCCGCGACCATTTCTCTCTCGAGGGTTCGGAGGGCGCGCTCGCCCCCGACGTCCTCGCATCGTTCCTTCGTCAGCACTACGCGGTCGCGGCCGCGGTCCCGCCCGAGATCGTCGTTCCCGTCCCGATACCGGAAGTGGAAGCGTTCGAGACGTTCGCGACGGAACGTCGCGGTGGGCCGGTGCGGATTCTCGTGCCGCAACGCGGGAAGAAGCGTCACCTCGCGGAGCTCGCCGAGCGCAACGCCAAGGACGCCCTCGAGCAGGAACGGGTGCGCTGGATGGCCGATCGCGGCAAGACCGACACCGCGCTCCGCGAGCTGGCCGACGCGCTCGGCCTCGAGGGACCGCCGAAGCGCATCGAGTGCTACGACGTCAGCCACGTGCAGGGCACGAGCGTGGTGAGCTCGATGGTCGTGTTCGAGGACGGGCGGCCCACGAAGCACGCCTATCGACGGTTCCGGGCGAAGATCGTCGATCGCAACGACGACTTCGCGAACATGCGCGAAACGCTTCGCCGCCGGTTCCAACGCTCCGCGGCGGACGGCGAGGGCTGGCCACTCCCCGATCTCGTCATCCTCGACGGCGGGAAGGGGCAGCTCTCGGCCGGCCAGGCCGCGCTCTCTGACGCGGGCCTCCTGCAGATCCCGATCGCCGCGCTCGCGAAGGAGCGCGAGGAGCTCTTTGTTCCCGCGCGGCCCGACCCGATCGTCCTCCCGCGGACGTCGCAAGGGCTCTATCTCGTGCAGCGCGTCCGCGACGAGGCGCACCGGTTCGCGGTCACCTACCACCAGAACGTGCGCGCCAAGCGCGCCGTGCGGAGCGTCCTCGACGACGTGGATGGCGTCGGACCGGCCAAGAAGCGCGCGCTGCTTCGACGATTCGGGAGCGTCCGGGGAATGCGCGAGGCCCCGGTCTCGGACCTCGCGTCAGTGACGGGCGTCGGCGCCGCCCTCGCAGAACGCATCAAGCAGGCGATAGAGAGCTAGACCGACCTCGGCGCGCTTGTTGTGTCCCGAACACGAGCTATGGCGTCGAACAAACGGACCG
>VBEU01000002.1 GCA_005883775.1 Chloroflexota bacterium
GGCCAGAGCTGATGCGAACGAGATGTACGCGGGGTGCGGTCGCGTGATCTCGCCAGCGAGGAGGCGCGGGTCGGCAGGTCGATCCGCGAGGCTCCAGAGGCCATGGCGGATTTGGCGAGCGAGCCCGCGTTGGGCGAGAGTCCTGAGCGCCCTGCTCGCCGAGCTCGTGGAGATACGCAAGGCAGCCGCGGCCTCGCGCGTAGTAACTGTCGGCGCCCCGATTTCACGGAGCTTGGCGAACACGGACGCCGCGCTCACCGGTACACCTCGGTCCAGCGGGCCTCGAGCTTTTCGAGTACATGGCGAAGCATGTCGTTCCAAGCGTTCTCGGTACCAAGAACGTCGACGATCTCCTCTTCGAGGTAATCGACGACTGTGGTGACGTACTCCTGATAGGTCAACGCACGAGCTCGTTCGATCGCTTCTTCGAGAAAGCGCTGATCGACGGGCGCTTGAGCAAGGGCATCGGGGTGAGTGCGGAATAGGAGATCGAGATCGAAAATGTCTCGGGGTTGTGTCTCCGAGCGATGACGCAGGGCATTGACCTTTTGGGTGACCATCGCGATCGGTCCATAGCGATTGATCGGGACCGACCGGCCACCCAACCTGCGCGCGAGCTCAGGATCGATGGGACGCAGCTCGAAGTCGTCTAGCGGTTCTTCCCTCGCGGAGAATTCGATCTTCGAATCCGCGCTTTCGACCGCAGGAGTCTCGAGCGAGAGTTTCCACCTACGGGTCGTCTCGGTTTGTTTGTGGCGGCGGGGATTGATGAGTGCGATTTCGTGCTGCCGGAGCAGTTCGGCGAGCGCTCGCGATTTCAGGACTTCGTCTACCCGTCCGGCGAAGCTTTCGGAGCGCGCCCCGAGATAGTTGAAGTCGATGTCACGCGAACGCCTCGGACTGCGAAAGAAGAACCGCATGTTTGCGCCGCCCTTGAGCACGAAATCCGCGATTGGAAGCCGGACCGCAGCGACTTCGACAAAGGCAAGGTGAAACCGCTCGATGATCTTCCCCGCTTCGCGTTCTGACCGGCCTGCCGACGGCATTGGTTAAGACTACGCGATATTGACCGTAATTGACAATATCCTGCATCCTCGAAAAACTGATGGTTGCCTCCGAAATTCACAGTCAGCTAGAAGGCATCGGACCCTAGAACGCGTTTGTACTCTTGCTGCGCGTCGAGATGCCGGCGGATCTCGTCGTCCATCTCGTCTTTGTTGGCGACGTAGTACGCGACCACCGCCCGAACTTCGTCATCGCTGATGCCGAAGTACCTGGCGGTCGCTCCAACATCCTGCCCCTCGCCCTTCCAGGTCCCGACAACATCGATGACCTGTAACCGAGGGCGCGAAGCCAATACCGCGCGGCGACCTTGGCGCGTGCTGACTAGGGCAATCGCCGGGTGCTCATCCATGCGCAAATGTTAGAAGGGGGTGAGTCTCACCATCGTCGAGCGGAGTCCGAGGCACGTCCGCAAGAAGTCATCCGCCCGCAGATCGGCGTTCGCGGCGGAGCCGAAGACACGCACGGAGATCGGGTGGCCGACGCCGGGCGGAACCTGATTCGATAGGTCGACGGCCTGCAGCGCGCCGATGTCCGGACCACCGCAGCGCAGCACCGCAGACCGAACGTCCGAGCTCGTGAACGTGACGGTCCAGCTCGCACGCGGATTCGCCGGCGCCGCGACGGCGCGGTCCGCGGGGTCGGCCACCGGTGCGAGATAGGGCTGACCCGAGCTGCATGCCCACGTACTGCCCGAGCGCACGACGTTGTTCATCCAGCAGCCGTCGGAGAGGGTGTAGCCGCCGTTCGAGCTCGCGAAGTACGCGCGGATGGACGCGCCCTGGTACGTGATGACCCTTCCGCTCGTCGCGGTGACCGCCGTGTTCGATGAGGGAACCTCGACGCGCGTGCCGCCGTAGCACTGATCGGCCTGATCGTCGGTGACGTCGTAGTCGCGCACGGTGCCTTTGAATGCCGTGTACGAGTAGGTGCGCGCCGCGTACGCCTGCGCCTTCAGCGCTTCGGCGTGCCAGCTCGTCGGCATCTCGAGCGGCAAAACACCGCGAACGTAGTCGTCGTAGCTCAGCACGTTGATCACGCGGAGCGTGCCGCCGAGATTCGTGAAGCGGATGTTCCCGCGATACGTGCCACCCTTCTGAATGAATCCGAGCGGCTGGGTCCCGTCGATGGGCGCGACGGCGATCGGACCGGCGCCCGCATAGACGAGCCTGGGCGTATCCCAGTTGGCCCAGACCTCGACGACGCCGTTGCGCGCGATGAACTGGAAGTTCTGGCCACCGCCGCCGCGCGCGAGCTCCTGGTTGTTCGCGCCCTCGTTCAGCACGCGCATGCCGCCTGACGAGTTGAGATCGGCGAGTGACCCCGCGAAGTAGCGGTTGTCGCCGCAGACGTAGCGTCCCTGCGACGATGGCGCGGACAGCAGCACGCGGTTCGTCGGTCGCTGCGCGTCGACGAACTGCAGCGTCGTGCCGGGGTAGTAGCGCGCCACGATCTGCTCGCCGGTGAGCGTGAGTCCGGTCACGCCCGTCGCCCAGCCGTTCGCGCCGTACTGGCTCATGCCGACGCCGTGTCCGAACCCCGATCCGTAGAAGGTGACGCCGGGCACGATCGTGAAGAGCTCCTGCTTTCGCTGGACGCCGAGCTGGCTGAACCAGGCGACGCCCTCCTGCACCATGTCCCACTCGATGCGGTAGCCGCCGGTTCCGCTCGGGAGAGCGACGCTGATCGGCACGGTCACCGACGTGAGCGGCGGCACGCTCGAGGGAAGCCGCCCGCGAGTGCCGTCCCATACCACGGGAGTCCCACCGCTGTCGTAGATGTGATAGCTGAGCGCGAATGCGCCCGGCGTCCAGGTGCGGGCGCCGTAGTTCGACACGACGGTCGTCAGCTGGAGCGTCGCGCCGATGGTCGCCTGCTGCGGAGTGGTCGTCGCGCCGTACCCCGCTATGAGACCGCTCGAGACCGCGAAGCTCTGACGGAAGGGCTGCGAGCCGAGGGACGCGAACCACGCGATGCCTTCGCGCACCAGATCGATGACGAGCGTGTACGTGCCTGCGGTGGGCGGCGCGGTGTAGGTGATCGTGAACTGCTTGCTGGCGCCGACCGCGATGTCGCCGCCTAGCGGGATCCGCGGACCATCCCAGATCACCGGGTTGCCGTTCTCATCGAAGAGGTGGTAGCTCAGATCGACGGGATTCGATCCGCTCGCGGTCCAGGGCTGATTGCCGGTGTTGGTCACGTTCATCTGGATCGTCTTCACTTCCCCGAAGTACGCCGACGCGAGCGCGGCGCTGGTGAACCCAGCCGCGTAGGTGATCGGCGCCACCGTGGTCAGAAGACGCGTCGTCGGGCTTCCGAGCGATCCAAACCACGCGACGCCTTCGCGCACGAGATCAAAGGTGAGCGCGCACGCGCACGGGGATGACGGCGCGGTCACGGTCGCGCTCACCGTCGCGGTCTGGCCGGGATCGACGCTCGCGGCGAGCGGAGTGCGCCGCCCGTCCCACACCACCGCGTTGCCGGTCGCGACGTCGTGCCAGTGGTAGCTCATCGTCACCGCGATCACGCCGGGTGCGGCCTGCGCCGGCCACTGCGCCGCGCCGCCGTTCGTGACCGGGACGCTCACCTGGTACGTGCCGCCGGCGATAAAGGACGGCATCGTCACCGCCCCGAACCGCGCGACGTACGGAGGCTGCAGCGTGATCGCGTACGGGTTGCTCGGCGCAAGCCAGCCGACCCCCTCCTGGACGAGCGAGATGCGGAGGAGGAACGCGCCCGGCGTGGCCGGCGCGGTCACCGCGAGCTGCACCAGCCGCTGCTGCGTCGGTGCGACGTCGGCGCCGATAGGCGTGCGCGCACCGTCCCACACGACGGGCGCTCCCGACGGGTCGTACCAGTGGTAGCTGAGATCCACGAGACCGGGGGCGGTCGTCTTCCAGGTGTCGGTGCCGGTGTTCGTGAGCATGACCGACACGACGAACGTCGCACCGGCCGCGACGGATCCCGGCGGCGCGGCGACGTATGTCGCGATGAACGTCTTGGCGGGCATCGCGAGCGCCGCAGTTCCGGGAAGCAGCATCAGGGTCGCGACAAGCGCCGACAGGACGTGCCTCAAACTCACCCTTCCCTTTTCCTCTAGTCGCTCGCTTGTCCGCCGGGCTACGGGTGTGTGTTCACCACCAGCACGTTCTCGAGGTGCCGGAGGTCCACGGCGGGAACGAGGATCGCGCGCTGAAAGGTCCCGTTCTCGCCTTTGGTGACCTCAACGACCTTACCGAGGATCAGGCCTTTCGGATAGAGCGATTTCAGGTCATTTCCGATCGCGAGCCCGGCGGTGATCACGACGTCACCGGCCTTCACATCCTCCGTCTGGAGGATCCAGTCCATTACGAGCGTGTCGCCGAACTGGCCGCGCACGATGCCCGCGGCGCGCGAGCCCTGAACGAGCGCGGATACGGCCGACGCCGAGTCGGTGACGAGGAGCACCTTGCTGTAGTTGTTGCCGACCTCGCTCACTCGGCCGACGACTCCCTGATCGGAGATGACCACGTCGTC
This sequence comes from Chloroflexota bacterium, assembly GCA_005883775.1. Taxonomy (GTDB): domain Bacteria; phylum Chloroflexota; class Limnocylindria; order P2-11E; family P2-11E; genus 3-1-20CM-2-70-9. The sequence continues at coordinate 4,579 of VBEU01000002.1, forward strand.
GAGGAGCACGCCGTCCTTGGCGCCCGCGCCGAGGACGATCGTGTGCAGAAGGCCGGATGGGTCGCGCGCGATGACCGGCGCGCTCTGCGTCCGAAGCTTCAGCGCCTTCGCGGCCTCCGCGAGCTGCGCGCTCTGCAAAGCCTGGAAGGATTGTTCGCGGAGCTGAACGTTCTCGAGCGTGAGCTGGTCGACCTTGGCCTTGAGAGTGTCGTTGTCGCTCCGGAGGTTCTCGATCTCGGCGATGGCCTGCCAGAACCCGCCGGCGGTCGAGCCGACCTGGCCGAGGACGCGCTCGGCGGGTACCAGAAGCTCCGTTACAAAGGTGGCGCCGGCGCGAACGAAGCTCGTGTCACGGAGCAGGAGCAGGGCGAGGGAGACGACGAAGAGCGCGGCGAAGGGCCGGAGGAAGGCGTTCCCCGAGCCGGGGACGCGCCGCGCGCGCCCAAAACTGGCCATCGCGCCTATTTAACGCGGCAAACGCTCGTATGTCTCTAGTTCTAGCGGGGAAGCGCCGCGTATGTCTCCATTACGAGACTGCGCTCGTAGTTCTCAAGCTCCTCGAGGATCTTTCCGCACCCGCGCGCGACGCAGGTGAGCGGGTCGTCGGCAATGTGGACCGCCATCTGGGTGGCCTCGGCGACGCGGGTATCGAGCCCACGCAGAAGCGCGCCGCCGCCGGCGAGATAGATGCCCTGGTCCATGACGTCGGCGACGAGCTCCGGCGGTGTTTCCTCGATGGTGTCCTTGATCGCGTCGACGATCTGGTCGACGGACGGGTCGAGCGCCTCGCGGATCTGCGCGCTCGTGACCTCGATCGACCGCGGCAGACCGGTGAGCAGGTCGCGGCCGCGGAAGAACGTCGTGACCTCTTCGTCGAGCGGGTACGCCGACCCGATCGCGATCTTGATGTCTTCCGCGGTCCGCTCGCCCATCAGCAGATTGAACTCACGACGAGCGTAGGCAACGATGTTCTCGTCCATCTCGTCGCCGCCGATGCGAATGGATCGCGAGACGACGATGCCGCCGAGCGATGTGACCGCGACCTCGGTCGTGCCGCCGCCGATGTCGACGATCATCGAACCCGACGGTTCGTTCACGGGGAGTCCCGCTCCGATCGCTGCGGCCATCGGCTCCTCGACGAGTCGCGCCCAGCGCGCGCCTGCTGAGAGCGCCGCGTCTTGGACCGCGCGCTTCTCGACTTCGGTGACGCCGGATGGGATTCCGATGATGACGCGCGGGCGGGGCAGGAGTGCCATGCCCGAGTGCACCTTCTGGATGAAGTAGCGAAGCATCTGTTCGGTGATGTCGAAGTCGCTGATCACGCCGTCGCGAAGGGGGCGGATCGCGATGATCGATGCGGGCGTCCGCCCGACCATGCGCTTGGCCTCGGCACCGATCGCGAGGACCGCTCCGGTCCGTGCGTCCTTGGCGACGACGGAGGGCTCGCTGATGACGATGCCGCGCCCACGGACGTGGACGAGCGTGTTCGCCGTACCCAGATCGATGCCGACATCGCGCGAGACCAAGCCGAATACCGAATCGAGCAATCCCAGGAACCCCTCCGAAGCGCTGCGTGTCCTCGCCCGAACTGTAACGCCCGAACTGGGCCGTTAGCGCGCTGTCGGGGTCGGAGTTGGTGTCGGTCGGGGAGTAGTTCTGCTCGAAGGGACCGGTTTGGCTGTCGGCAGCGGGGTCGTCACACCGGCGGCTTGATCCGCGGCCGGGACGCGTAGGCCGCGAGCTCCGCCCCGAGCCAGGCAACGAGGAATCCGATGACCGCGTAGAGCGCCACGCCGACGAACGTGAACGAAATGAGAGCGCCGATGACCTGGTCGGTGTAGCTCTTCCCGCCGAGACCGGTGACGTCCAGGTTTCCGCCCTGGCGAGCGATCACCGCGCCCCAGAAGAGCGCGCCAATGATCGGGCCGAGTCCGAGCCCCGCCGCGATCCATCCGGCCGCGCGGTAGGTGGGACGCACCAACGAAGAGCCAAGCACCCCGAGAAGGAACGCGGAAGGGACGACGAAGAACAGTCCGAACGCCACAGACGAAACCGATAGGCCGCTTCCCGCTGACGTCTGACATGACGCGGTGCTCACGATCGCCGCGAGCAGGAGCAACGCCAGGCGGGTCACCTCACGTTCCCGGACGCCAGAGATCGATCTCGCCGAGGTCATACATGCTCAGGAGCTGCGAGATTTCGCCGGTGTGGAAGGCATCGTGGGAGAGAAGCCGCATGAGCACCGACTGTCTCGTGTGCCTTTGGGTCTTCCCGCCGATCTCGCGCGTGAATTCTTCGCCGAGCATCGAGGGTGTCCACCGCTCGAGCGATCGCTCGATGATCTTCCACGACGACTCAAGAGCGAAGACGAGCTCGTTCGAACTGCGCGAAACGCTCTCGTCGTCTTCCCAGCCCACGCCGCTCAGTGGGTCCGTGAATGGCGTGTTCTCAGCGCCGCTCTCCTTGAATACGCCACACAGCCAGTAGACGCGCGCGCCCGCGGTGTGCGCGGCGATCGCCCAGATCGGCCACTTGTCGGTCGCGACCCGAAGCTTCAGCTGCTCGTCACTGAGCCTGCGGATCGCGTCGACAAGCCGGCCGTTGTACTGGCCCCAGCGGTCGTAGAAGGACGCGACGCCGCTCATGCCGCGATCGTAAGAGTTCTGGCGGCCAAGTCGGATGCGCCGCTCCCGCGGTCATGAGACGCTGGACACCAATGCGCGCATTGCTCCTTCTTGTACTCGTGCTCGCGGCGTGCACGACACAGCCGAACGCGGCGGTATCGGCAACGCCTTCCCCGACCGCGTCTCCCTCGGCCACGCCAAGCCAGACTCCGACGAGCTCACCGACCCCGTCGCCTTCGCCGATCGCACTCCCTTCCTTCGCTCAGCTCAGCGCGCCGTCGGGCACCGTCGTGTGGGCACTGGTCGCGGGCACGCGCCTCTTCCGTTCATCGGACCGCGGCGACACGTGGGTTGAGCGGTCGACACCGCCCGGTCTCGTCAGCACCGAGGCTTCGTTCGCGGACGCCATGAATGGCCTTCTGCTGAACACGGGCTCCGCAGTTGGAGCGTGCGAGACACAGACCGCGTCGATCGGAAAGACGGCAGACGGCGCCGCCACCTGGCAGCGGGTCATAGCGACTGGCATCGCCGACGCGATGTGCAAGCGCGGTCTGGCGTCAGCAGATGCGACCCACGCCGTCTTCACCGCGTATGGCCCGAACAGCGGTCCGGTGAT
>VBEU01000003.1 GCA_005883775.1 Chloroflexota bacterium
CGGCGCGCGCGCTGCCTGTGCGAACGTCAAGGAAGGCGCTCTGCGGCGCGAAGAGCTGCGCTGCGGGCGCGCGGGTTGCGGTCTACCTCCGCCGAGGCCGCACGTAGCGGCCGCCGGGTAAGAGCACGCAAGCCCGCGCGGTGCCCGCAGACGCAGGTGGGGAGGTGGGGAGGACAAATGCAGTCGCGCGACTCTCGCGCGAAGAACTGTTTGACGATGCGATCCTCGAGCGAATGGAACGAGATGACCACGATCCGGCCGCCGGGACGAACGCTGCGCATGGCAGCAGCGAGCGCGCGCTCGAGGTTCGCAAGCTCGTCGTTGACCGCGATGCGAAGAGCCTGGAAGACGCGCGTCGCGGGATCGATGCCGCGAGGCCTCCGCGTCTTGACGCCCGCAACGAAACGGCCGAGGTCGTCGGCCGCCTCGAACGGTGCCTTGACGCGGCGACGGACGATCGCTCCCGCGACGCGCGCCGCCTCCGGCTCCTCGCCGTACTCGGCGAAGACGCGTCGAAGGTCCTTCTCAGCCCAGCTGTTCACGATGTCGGCCGCCCTGATGCTTCCGTCCGGGTCCGCACGCATGTCCAGCGCGCCTCGCGAGCGAAAGCTGAAGCCCCGCTCTTCGTCGGCGAGCTGGATCGAGGAGAGTCCGAGATCCAAGAGGACGCCGTCGACCGGAACGAAACCGTGCGTGCCGGCCACGTCGTCAAGATCCGCGAAGTTCGCTCGCGCGAGGATCGCACGATCGCCGAAGCGCGCGAGCTCTCGCGCGGCGATGGCGAGCGCGGCGGGATCGCGGTCGAGTCCGAGGAGCCGGCCGCTCGGCGCGGCTGCGTCGAGGATGGCCGCGGCGTGCCCGCCGCCACCGACGGTCGCGTCGACATAGCGACCGCCTTCGCGCGTTGCGAGCTCGGCAAGTACTTCGGCCACGAGAACCGGCTCATGAGCTCTCTCGATCCCATCGCTAGATCCCGAGGTCTCTGAGATCGTTCTCGACACCGCTCTGGACTCGGGCGAGCTCGGCGCGCCATCGCCCCGGCTCCCAGACCTCGAGGTGGTCGGAGTTCCCGATGACGACGGCTTCGCTTCCGAGGGTCGCGTACTCCCGGAGATGCGACGGGATGACGACTCGCCCCTGCCCGTCCGGGTCCGCTTCATGGGCGCCCGCCAGGATGAAGTGGCGGAAGCGCGACACGGCGGGGTCCGTGCGCGGGCGCTTGGCGATCTCCGAGTTGAGGTCGGACCATTGGTCGGACGGAAAGATGGCGAGGCATTCGCCTATCCACCGTGTCACGACCGCTCCTTCTTTGAAGCGGCCTCGGAACTTGGCCGGGATAGCGAGCCGACCCTTCTCGTCCAGCGAGTGGGCGAATTCGCCTGCGAAATAGCCTTCCAAGATCCCTTCCGTACCCGGAGGACGGTTCCCCACCGTCCCCCACTACTCACCACGCAGCGGGAAGTTACACCCCGGCGGGCCGCTGTCAATAGGGGGAGGCCGAAGCTGGGGGACCGGATCGGTATCGCGCCGACGCGCCGCGCGGCGCGCCCCGATGAAGGAACTTCACACCTGGCCTCAAGTGTGCAGGGGCTCCCTTGCGGGCGAACGCTTCGCTCACAAATCAACGTGGGTCGGGCCGTGTCGGCGGCCGGGGGCATCCTGGAAGTCCTGACGGCGGACGAACAACTGCGCGCACGACTCGATCTAGCGAGTCGGCTGGGTGCGCTCGCCGTCGAACCGCGGGATTTTGCGGAGCTGTTCCGCGCTCTGTACGACGAGACCGCCCGAGTCATGGACGCGACCGTTTTCCTTTTCGCGCTCTACGACGAGGCGAGCCAGACGGTATCGGTCGTCCGCCAAATCGACGGCGGGGTCGAGCACGAGGGCGGGTCGTTCCCATTGGGCAAGGGCTTCACCAGCGAGGTCATCCGTACGGCGGCCCCACGGCTCGTCAAGCAATGGTCGGTCGAAGGTCCGCCGGTCCGGCTGCTGTATGGAACCGAAGCCGGAGAGCTCGTCAGGCCAGAGTCGGCGGCCGTCGTTCCGATCCTGTCGTCCGATCGAGTTCTCGGCGTCATCTCTGTTCAGAGCTACCGCCCGGAAGCGTATGGGGATGCGGACATCCTGAATCTCCGCGCCATCGCGACCCAGGCGGCGACCGCCATCAAACGGCTGCGCGCGACGGACCAGCTTGCGCTCGAACACGAACGGCACGCCCTTCAGTTGGAGGCCGTCCTCGCCGGCATGAACGACGCTCTCCTGATCGTCGATGCGCGCGGCGCCATCGTGCGACTGAACAGGGCGGCGCGCGAGCTTCTGCGGCTGGACAGCGCGAGCCTTGTCCTCGGCCGCCCCCTCGAGCGCCAACGGCTGGCGCAGTGGCCGAAAACGGCACGCGAGATCGCCACAGCGCTCGTCCCGGTCATCGACAGTCTTCGCTCGGGGACGAGCGTCGACGGGCTCGAGATCGAGCTCAGCTCCGAAGAGCGGTGCGTCCTCAGTGTTTCCGCGTCAGCGCTCAGCTCGCCAAAGGGCGGCCTCCAGGGTGGCGTCGTGGTGCTTCACGACATCACCGCTCGACGCGATCTCGAACAGCTCCGTGAAGACATCTTCGCCATGGCGTGGCATGACATGCAGACGCCCATTACGCTGATCAGAGGTCACGCCGAGCTCCTTCTTCGCCGCCTGACCTCCGGCAAGCCGGATCCCAAGGCGACCCGGTCGGCCGCGGCGATGATCGTCAAGCACGCCGACCGCCTCGCCGAGCTCCTGACCATTCTCTTCGACGTCCACTGCCTCGAGGCGGGACTTCTGTCGATCTCGCTATGGCCGACCAATCTCGGCGCGCTCGTCCGCGACCTGGCGGAAGGTCTCCGGCCAACGACGCGCCACACGATCAACGTCTTGGCCGGCGAAGGCGTCGTCGGCGAATGCGACGAGCGACGGATCCGTCAGGTCCTCATGAACCTTATCTCGAACGCCCAGAAGTATTCGGCGGACGGCTCGACAATTACGGTGTCAGTCGTAGCCGACGAGCGCACGGCGACGATCTCCGTGCGCGACGAGGGGATCGGGCTCGATGCCACAGACCTGGCACAAGTCTTCCATCGCGGATATCGCGCCGAGTCGGCGCGACACCTCGCGGGTCGGGGGCTTGGCCTCTACTTCGGCAACGGCATCGTCGAGGCGCACGGTGGCCGCATGTGGGCGGAGTCGTCCGGCCGTGGCCAGGGAAGCACGTTCCACTTCGCCCTGCCGCTCCGCCAAGAGCGTGAGGTCGATCATCGCCTGGAGCGTCCAGCATGAGGAGCCGCAAGCTTGTCGCGCTGAGCTGGGCGCTCGTGCTGGTCACACTCGCGCTCGGGCCGACGGCACCGCCCGCGCGCGCGGAGTCTGCGGATGGCTCCGCGAAGATCGACCCCGCACTGCGCGCGCTCATGCAGGCCCGCCCTCTTGCTCTTCTCCCGGTCATCGTCGAGATGCAACCCCCCGCTCCCCCATTTAGCGCTACCGCAAACGTCGATCTCGCCAACCAGGCGCTCGATCTCCTTCGTCTCAACGGGACCGCGGTCGCCGGACTGGCGCTCATCGACGCGGCCGCGGGATTTGCGAGCCCGGCCGGGATCAACGCGATCAGCCTCGTGCCGACCGTCGCGTACATCCACTACGACGCAACGGTCGCTCCGGCGAGCGAGGTCGCGACCAGCGCTGGAGCGGTGACGCTCGACCCGCTACCGACGGCGTCCCCGCTGCCTACCCTGCCGCTACCGACGCCCACACCCATTCCGACGCTTCTGCCCACGGCGACGCCCGCGCCGACGGTGGCGCCGACGCCCGCTCCGACGGTGGCTCCGACACCGGCCCCGACGATCGCTCCAACGCCAACACCGCCGCCGACACCAACGCCGACCCTTGCCCCGACGCCGACTCCGGTTTCGGCCCCCACTCCCGCGCCGACACCCGTGGCCACCCCCGATCCGACGGCGGCCCCCACTGCGGCTCCGACGCCCACGTCCCAACCCGCTCCGACTCCGAGCCCCACCGTCGATCCGAGCGCGACGCCGCCCGTGACCCAGACCAGCACGGCGAGTCCCGACCCCGGTCCGGCAGCAGCGGTCTATCCGCGCGAGGTGAACGCCGACCAGCTCTGGTCGCAAGGAACGACCGGACGGGGCGTAACGGTCGCGGTCCTCGATTCGGGCGTCGCGGCCGACCCGGATCTGGTGACCCCGTCGAGCCGCATCCTCGCGTCGGTCAACTTCGCCGATCAACGCTCCACGGCCGACCCCGGCGGGCACGGCACGCACGTCGCCGGAATCATCGCCGGAAACGGCACGCGCTCCGCGGGAGAGTTCGTCGGCGTCGCCCCCGAGGCCAACATCGTCGACGTCCGCGTTTTGAGCAGCACCGGAAGCGGGCGGATCTCCTCGGTCGTGGCCGGCATCGAGTGGGTGCTGGCGCACCGCGTCACGTACAACATCCGCGTCATCAACCTCTCGTTCGGCGCGCCGACACCAACGTCGTACCGCACCGATCCGATGTCGGCCGCCGTCGAAATCGCGTGGCGGCGTGGTCTCGTCGTCGTGGCCGCCGCGGGGAACAGCGGACCCGGCCGTGACACGGTCGCTTCTCCAGGCATCGACCCCTACGTCATCACCGTCGGTGCCGCGGACGATCACGGGACGATCAGCCCGCGCGACGACACACTTGCGCCGTTCTCGTCGTGGGGCACGGCCGACTCGAACGCGAAACCCGATCTGCTCGCGCCCGGGCGCCGGATCGTCTCGATCCGCGTTCAGGGCAGCGCCCTTGACACGCTCTTCCCGGACCACGTCGTGGTGGCGCACAACGGGTCGACCTATCTTCGCCTGAGCGGTACGTCGACGGCCACCCCGGTCGTCTCAGGCGCCGTCGCGCTCCTGCTGCAGGCGCAGCCGAGCCTCAGCCCGGACCAGGTCAAAGCGCTCGTCGTCGGTGCGACGCAGCCCTTCGGGCAGGACAGCGGCATGGCTCTGCCCGATCCCGCGGCAGCCGGCACCGGTCTTCTCGACGCGCTCGCCGCCGTCCAGGGCCAGGCGACCGGCGGATCGAGTGCGATCGGCACACTATCCGGAACCACTCTCGGGACAGGCCTGGCGAACCGTGGGCTACGGCCGGCGAACACCTTCGCACGCGCGATGTTCCGCGTTCTCTATGGATCGCCAATGCGATGGAAGGACCCGACGCTTGGCGGGCTGGCCTGGGGATCCGTCAGCTGGGACAGCATCGCCTGGGATAACTACAGGTGGGGCAGCATCGCCTGGGACAGCATCGCCTGGGACAACTACGACTGGGACAGCGTCGCTTGGGACAGCGTGGCTTGGGACAGCATCGCTTGGGACAGCATTGCGTGGGACAGCATTGCGTGGGACAGCATCGCCTGGGATAGCGTGGCCTGGGACAGCATCGCCTGGGACGCCTTCAAGTTCGACTGAGGCGGCGTTCTCGCGACGGAGCTTGCGGGGCCCGGCGTTAGGTCGGGCGGACCCTCTCGACGACCTCTTCGAGCGCTCGGCCTGCGCGCTCCAACGGTGACAGGGGACGGACGCCATCGTGTGCGCCGAACCATTCCAAGACGGATGCGCCCCAGGTGAAGCCACCGCCGAACGCGACAAGAAGGACCTTGTCGCCGCGGCGTAGTCGGCCGGTCGATTCGGCTTCGCAGAGCGCGATCGGGATCGACGCGGCGGAGGTGTTCCCGTAGCGCTGGATATTCACGAAGACCTTCTCGGGCGGAAAGCGCAAGCGCTTTGCCACGCCATCGATGATCCGCACGTTCGCCTGATGCGGAATGAGGATGTCGATGTCGTCGAGGGTGAGTCCGGCTTCGGCGATGGCTTCCTCAGCGGCGTCGGCCATCGACTTGACGGCCAGCTTGAAGACCTCACCGCCGGCCATCGTGATGAAATGCTGACCGCGTTCGATCGTGTCGGCTGACGCGGGGCGCTTCGACGCGCCGGCCTGGACCATCAGCATCTCGCCCTTCGAGCCGTCTCCGTGCAGTACGGTCGACTCGATCCCGACCGACGCGTTCGACGCCTCAAGGACGACCGCGCCCGCGCCGTCTCCGAAGAGCACGCAGGTCGTGCGGTCCTTCCAGTTGAGAAGTCGTGACAGCCGCTCCGCCCCGATCACGAGCGCGTTCTGGATCGCGCCCGAGACGATCATGCCCCGCGCGATCGCGAGCGCGGTGATGAAGCTCGTGCAGGCCGCTTCCACGTCGAAGGCGCCCGCCCGGGTCGCGCCGATCTCGGTCTGGACAAGGCACGCGGTCGCCGGGAAGAGGTAGTCGGGAGAACACGTGCCAACGATCACGAGTTGTACGTCCTGGGCGCGGAGATGGGCCTTCTCGAGAGCGGCGCGAGCCGCGCGCGAGGACATGTAGGAGTTCGTCTCCTCGTCCGACGCGATGCGGCGCTCCTTGATCCCGGTCCGGCTGGTGATCCACTCGTCGGACGTGTCCACGATCCGCTCCAGCTCGGCATTGGTCATGACGCGCGAAGGTGCATAGAACCCCCAGCCGGTGATGAGCGCGTTCTTCGCCATTAGGAGCGGTCGGGCTCTGTCTTCACCTTGTCACGGCGAGCAAACAGCGTACGCACGTCGCCCTGATAGGTCTCGAGGAACTCATGGGCATCGATGACCTCGTCGGCGCTTACCGCAGGCCGGCGCGGGCGTTCGGGCTCTTCCTTGACCGGGCTCACAGCCGCGCGCTGCTCGTCGACGACGACGAGGAGCTTGAACGCGGTCTGGCACTTCGCGCAGGTGACGCGCACGATCCACGCGGACTCGAGCTTGCCGAGCACGCGGATGTCGGAGCCCGCGTGATTGGCTCCGCAAACGCTGCATTTGTATTCCTTCGCCTGGTCCCGGAGGAATCGGAGGATGTTCACTTTCGTTCGAGCATACCCGGTCGGTTCAATGGGAGACCCGTACGCCAGGCCAGAAACGCGTACTGGTCGGCAAGATCGTCCACTTGCTTGTCCAGCGGCTTGCCGATGCCATGGCCCGCGTCGCGGTCGACGCGGAGGAGCACCACGGCCTCGGGATCCTCGCTCTGCGCCTGCAGCAAGGCCGCCATTTTTCGCGCGTGCATCGGATCGACGCGGCTATCCCCTTCCGCGGTCGTGAAGAGCACCGCCGGATATCGCACTCCCGCGCGCACGTTGTGGTACGGGGAGTACTTGCGAAGCCATTCGGCCTGCTCGGGATTCTCCGCGGAGCCGTACTCGGCGATCCAGAACCGCGCGATCCGGAAGTTCTGGTAACGAAGCATGTCCAGCAGCGGCACCGCGCAGTACACGGCAGCGAAAAGCTCCGGACGCTGCGTCAGCGCAGCTCCCACGAGGAGACCGCCGTTCGACCCTCCGGAGATGGCGAGGTTACGTGTGCTCGTCCACCCGCCC
>VBEU01000004.1 GCA_005883775.1 Chloroflexota bacterium
GGTGTGCCCCGGTGTATGGAGCGCGGTCAGCGAGAGATCGGTGACGTAGGACAACGCTCCTTCGTCGAAGAGGTCGTCGGCGTCGCACGGTGGGATCGACATCGAGATCGAGGCCGGCGGGCGCTTCGGCCCGAGTCGATATTCATCGAGCCGGTGAATCGCGAGCCGCGCCCTCGTCGCCTCCTTGACCGCGGCGTTGCCGTAGATGTGATCCGGATGGCCGTGCGTTTTGAGGATCTCCACGAGGCGGAGGCCGTGCTCTCTGGCTGCGTCGATGACGAGCCGCTCGCCCATGGCCGGATCGATCACGAGAGCATCGCGACGATCGTCGATCACGATGTAGGTCCCGTTGTCGTACGGCGGAACGCGCCAATCGAGGATCCGCATCGATCGAGCCTAGCCAGTAAAGTTGGTCCGTGCGCGAGATCCCGATCGAGAACACGGCACCGCCGATCGCCGTGACCCAGGGCCGGCCTGCGCTCCTCGCGTCGCGTCACATGGTGAGCACGTGTCACTACCTCGCGACATTCGCCGGTGCGCGGATGTTCGAGCGCGGCGGCAATGCGATCGACGCCGGTGTCGCGGCCGGCATCGCGCTCAACGTCCTCGAGCGCCATCTCACCGACTTCGGCGGCGTCGCTCCGATCATCGTGTTCCGGCCGGGAATGGCGGCCCCCGAGACGATCGACGGGCTCGGGCACTGGCCCGCGTCACTCGACCTCGAGACATATCGCGCCACGCATGGCGACGACATGCCGATCGGCGTCGCACGGTCCGTTACTCCCGCGGCGGCCGACGCGTGGCTCACGGCGCTCGCGCGCCATGGCCGGCTGTCGCTGGCGGAGATCCTCGCACCGTCGATCGAGCTGTGCGATGGCTTCCCGGTGTACCCGCGCCTGGCCATCGCGATCGAACGTCTCGCCGAGCGTCTGCGTGAGTGGCCCACGAGCGCGGCGGTATTCCTTCCGAACGGCCGGCCGCCGCGCGTGGGCGAGATCTTGGTGCAGCGCGACCTCGGCGCGCTCTTTCGGCGGCTTGTCACGATCGAGAGCGCCAATGCCGCCGCCGGTAGGGCGCGAGCGATCATGGCGGCGCGCGACACGATCTACCAGGGGGACATAGCCGATCAGATCGCCGCGTTCATGGAGGAGAACGGCGGCGCGATCACAAAAGAGGACCTACGCGGACAACGCGTGCGCATCGAACCGCCGGTGCACTCGTCATACCGCGGCGTCGAGGTGTACGCATGCGGTCCCTGGTCGCAGGGCCCGCTGGTGCCGATGACGCTCAACATCCTCGAGGGCTACGACATCGCAGCGCTCGGACCGGGGTCACTTGAGTTCCTGCATCGCTACGTCGAGGCGTTCAAGCTCGCCGCCGCAGACCGTGAAGGCTTCTTCGGCGATCCCGAGCAGATCGATGTCCCGATCGGAGGCCTGCTGCAGAAGGAGTACGCGGAGCAGCGCCGAACGATGATCGCGGAGAGCCGGGCGTTCCCGGAGCTGCCGCCGCCCGGAGACCCGTGGCGCTTCGAAGGGCGGTCGGGCCACGCCGGCTATCGCCCGCGGATCGCGGAGGGCGTCGGAGCCCCGGACACCTCGTTCGCGTGCGCGATGGATGCCGAGGGGAACGCCTTCGCGGCGACGCCATCGGATCCGGGACTTGGGGCGCCGCTCGTCCGCGGTCTGGGCGTGATCGTCTCGACGCGCGGCGCGCAGCTCTGGACAACACCCGGGCATCCCTCGGCGATCGCGCCCGGCAAACGGCCGCGCCTCACGCCGAACCCGGCCCTCCTTATGAAGGCTGGGCGGGCGCTCATGCCCTTCGGGTGCCCTGGCGAGGATGCGCAGTGTCAGGCAATGGTTCAGGTCGTCTGCAACGTCGTCGACTTCGGCATGAATGCACAGGCCGCGATCGAGGCGCCGCGCGTCATCTCGCGCTCGTTCCCTTGGACGTTCCATCCGCACGCGTACGAGCCCGGTGTGCTGACGGTGGAGGGCCGTGTCCCACCGGACGTGCGGGAGGGTCTGGCGCGCCGCGGGCATGTTGTACGCACACTCCCCGACTTCTCGCCGGCCGCCGCCGCGGTCTGCGCGGTACGGCGCCTGGATACAGGAACTCTTGAGGGCGGCGCAGATCCGCGGCGCGAGAGCTATGCCGCGGGCTGGTAACGCGAAGCTCACATAACGCACGATCGCAAGAGACCCTCCTGTGTGGAGGGTCTCTGCGATGTGTGGGGGCTCGTGCTGTTGTTCGAGATCGCGACGAGCCAAACGTCCTGTGCTCCGCCGTTGATCGTCCCAGGGCCTGATTCTTGGATGACGGTGCCGAAGTTCGCGGTTCCTTCACCGATGACGGTCGCGCCGCCGCCGAAGACCTTCTTGCCGACGGGGCAGATCGCCGTGTCCCGCACGAAGCCGGGACCGCCAACGATCGTGCGACCTGGGAGTAGCACGTCGTTCGCGACGACCACATACCCGGAAACACCTGCGGGCCCTTGCGGACCCGTTGGACCGGTCGGTCCAGCGGGACCTTGTGGGCCGGTGGGGCCGGCCGGGCCTTCAGGGCCGGGAGTTCCCTGTAGGTTGATATCGACGGCAGACTCACCCGGGCCACAATCTTCTCCCGGGAGAAGTGCCCGGATCGTGTGAACGTCGCCGAAGTTACCTTCGAAGATGCAGAGATGAAGCGTCCCGTCGTCGGTGAACCAGGCGAGCGCCGCCGACGCGGACAGAGCAAGGCTTGCCGCAATGCCTAAGGCGATCAGCCTCTTCTTGAATCGGAATAGACGCGTCATGTGTTGTCTCCTACTTTTCCGATCTTTTGGATCCTCTGGTAATCGACTCGTTCTTCAGTGGTTTGGCGTTTTCTCCCCGATGGATCCATCCACTAGGCATCACGCTCCCGCCGGTCGCGTGCTGCTGACTGCGGGAGAGTGCGGGCACGATCGCGACGGCTACTCATGTCGGCGGGCAACGTAGGCGCTTGTCATTGAAAGGCTGTGTGTCGGGCGATTGACTCGCTTGTGACACAGGCGACACGTCCTCGATGCGCGACCGGCCCAAACGAGCTCCTGTATCGCGGCCCTCAATCACGCGCACATATAGGCTTAACTATCTCGCGCTCTGCGACTCGGCCGTCCTCCGACCAGATCAGCGGACCGGCGTTGGAGCTAGGCTGTTGGGCGGCGATGGACGAGCGCGAGCGTGCCTGGCGTAGCGAATTCCCGATTACGGATCGCTTCAATTACCTGAACAATTGCTCGCTGACGCCGCTCCACCGCCGCGGCCGCAAGGCGATCGAGCGCTTCGCCTCCGAATGGGCCGAGCAGGGCGGGCGCGCCTGGTACGACCACTGGATCGGCGAGTACGAGGCGCTTCGCGAGGACCTTGCGGGCGTGCTCGGGGCCTCCGTCAACGAGATCGCGATCGAGCCGAACGTTTCGGCGGGCCTGGTGGGCATCGCGAGCACGTTCGACTACGCCAGGCGGCCGAAGGTCGTCGTGTCCGACCTCGATTTCCCCACCGACGGTCACGCGTTCCTTGCTGTCGCCGACCGCGGCGCCCGCGTCGAATTCGTCCGTAGCCCCGACCGCGTGCGCGTACCGCTCGAGCTCTTCGAACGCGCGGTCGACGATCGCACCGCCGCGGTGTGCACCGGGCACGTGTACTTCACGACCGGCTGGATCCAGGACATCCGCGCGCTCGCGCAGATCTGTCACCGGAGGGGTGCGGTCCTGGTGGTCGACGCGTATCAGTCCATCGGCGCGATCCCGTTCGACGTCGCCTCGAGTGGCGTCGACTACCTCGTGGGCGGGACTCTGAAATGGCTCATGGGCGGCCCGGGGATCGCGTTCCTCTACGCCCGCGGCAGCGTCGCCGAGCGTGCGCGTCCGAGCGCGGTCGGTTGGTGGGGCGTGAAAGAGCCGTTCGCATTCGACGTGGAGCACCTGGATTACGGCACGGGTGCGCGGCGCTTCGAGTACGGGACGCCGGCGGTCGCCGCGATCTATGCGGCGCGCGCCGGCCTCGAGCTCGTCGCAGAGATCGGGATCGAAAAGGTGCGCGAACGGCACAAGCTCCTCTCACAGCGTCTGGTCGACGGCGCTCTCGATCAGGGCTGGACCATCCGGTGCCCGCGCGACGCGGAGGAGCGCACGCCGATCGTGACGCTCGAACACCCTGACCCCGCAGGCGCGGTGACCGCGCTGCGAGCCGCCGGAGTCATCTGCGACAACCGTCCCGGTCTGATACGTCTCTCGCCCCACTACTTCAATACGCTCGAGGAGATGGATCGCGCGCTCGCGCTGCTCGAACCGCTCCGCGTCGCGCACGCCGTGGCCTGAGCAGACCGCTCCACCCCGTCCGGATCGTCGTCTGGACGGCCCTCATCCTCTTCCTCGGCCTTCCGAGCTATGCGCTGCGGCTGAGCGGCTTCGGCGGTCTCGCGCCCGATTTCTTCTTCCTGTACTCGAGCGCGATCCTCGCGATCTCGTTCGACGCCGTCCTGCTGCTCGTCGTACTGCTGATCGCACGTGGGCTCCCATTCCGTGAGACTTTCGGGCTGCGCGCGCCCGCCTCGTGGGGCCGTGCTTTGCTCATCGGCGCCGCAACACTTGTCACCGCGTACGCGGTCTCGTATCTCAAGGCGGGACTGGTCTCCGGCACCGGCCGCGAGCAGGGCGTTCCGGAGTTCTGGGATCCCGCGCGCATCGGCGAGTGGGCTGCGAATCTGTTCGCGATCGCCGTCTTCGTGCCGATCTTCGAGGAGCTGCTCTGCCGCGGCCTCGGTTTCTACCTCTTCGAACCGTTCGGCGCGCTGATCGCGGTCCTCACCACGGCCGTCGCGTTCACGCTGGCGCATGGCGTGATCTTGGACATACCCGTGATCCTGGTGACCGGCATCGGTCTCGGCTACATGCGCGCAGCGACGCGGAGCATCTATCCGTGCATCGCGCTCCATGGCTTCTTCAATGGGTTCGGTCTCGTGGTCGCGGCGGTCGTCGCGCGGGGTTAGGCCCGCCGCAGGGCCGCAACAGCGGCGATGAGGTCTCCGCCCGGATCGACGAAGTCGCTCCTTCGCGCCGCCGCGCGTTCGCCGGCGAGGACGTGCGCACGCAATCGTTCTTCGGGCAGGAGTGGATCGGCGAGGTTGGCGGGGTCGTGGTCGATCCCGTACGCCTCTTTGATGCGCCTGCGCGTCTCCGCCCACCGCACGATCGCGTCGCGGTCGGGCTCGCTCAGAGCGGCGTACGCCTCGAGGTCGTTGAGCGCGTCACGATAGGGGAGGAGTCGCCGGCGCTCCGTACCGCGCGGATGCTCGCGTGCGAGCGCGACCTCTTTCGTACCGATCATCGAAACCATCGTACGGACCCGGATCAGGACGGCGCGTAGCCCGGTTGGGTGACATGATGCGCCGCAATCGGCTGTTACCGTGGGTCTGTGACAGTCGCGGCGGCCGGCATCTACCTCGCGTTCGACGGAGGACCCGACGGGTCGAAGGCCGACGATGCCGGGATCGGTCCGTACGACGAGATTGTCCTCCGCGGCGCACGCGCCGTCGGAGAACGAGCGGGTCTCGGCAAGGTCATTGCGCTCCGGAGCTCGGCGGGAAGCTGGCGCGACGCCGAGTCCTCCTCGAGCGAGTCGGATCAAAAGGGGGCCATCGGGCGCGGCGACCTGCGTCTCAGTGCGGGAAGCGACAAAGTCCTCGTCCGCTTCTCCGACGACGAGGTCGCTGGTCAGGTGGCCGTTCCGGACCTCGGGCCGTTCGCTCGGGTCCTTGTCGGCACGCATGAGGTACGCGGGGATGAGCAGACCCTCGCCGTTCGCGTCTCGCGAATCTCGCCGTGGCAGCTCACGGACAGGGCCGGAGCCCCCTTCCAAGGCGCGATCAGAGAGGCCCTCGTTTTCGTGGCGACGGGCCATCCGGTGCCGGGCCATCCACGACAGGTTGCGATGACCAGCGAGCCTCTGCGTTCGCGGCCTGAACCGTCGGCGGCGGATGCCCCGAAGGTGCCAACAAGTTTTGCGCCCGATGATGACGCCCCGCCTTCCGTCTGGGTCGAGCGCGAGCGGCGGGCGCCGAATATCTACATCTCGCGTCCCGACCCGAAGCGCTAGGCGCTCTCGGACGGGCTGACCGTTCGCGCGGCTGCGATGTAGAGGACGATCGCCGCAGCACCGATCGCGAACACCGGCGAAAAATAGGCCACGACCTCCAACGGGCCGATGAAGTTCGTGCCCCGCGCCTGGGCCACCTGACTCACGAAAAGCGGCAGGGATAGGAGCGCGAACTCGGCGGCGATCACCAGCACGACGATCGCGAGCGTCCGCCACGTTCGCGTCGCGCGGCGAACGACCGTATATCCAACGGCGACACCCGCGGCGATTGCGAGCGCCAGAACAGAGACTGGCCACAAGGGCGACCCAACGGTGGCGGGTCCAAGGATCAGATTGAGGACCCCGCCGCCGAAGGTTTCAATGAGCGTGAAGATCCCGGCCGCCTCCAGGGTTGGATTCCGATCGCCCGGGCCAGTGCGCAGCCACCGCACCAGCGCGATCGCGACCGCCACCCCAAAGAGCTGCGGCCAGAGCGCGATCACGTAGCCCCCGACTGAACACAGCTGCCCCCCGAGGGCTGCAAAGCCGCCGAGATCGCCGCAGAAGCGGAGCTGACCCGTGAGACCGAGAAGCCTCTCGAGAACCAGGACTCCCACGTAACCAGCCACGGCGGTCCGCCCTCCGCCAACCCACGCGACTGCGAGCGCTGCGGCCGTCCCCGCGAGGCCCGCGAGCTCGAACGGGGTGGGAAGCGGCGTCTCACGGTTGGTCAAACGAATCAATAGCGAGACCAGGATCGTGACGACCGCCGACGCGAAGAACCCTGCGCCGAACGCCGCCGGCACCGACCAAAAGGGCGAGGCACGCGCGATACGTGGATGCGGTATGGCACGCGCGAGCGTGATGACTTCGGGGAATTCACGACGCAGTCCGTCGAGCATCGGCGCCCCTATTCTGGCTCCATGGCAATGGAGACCGGTAACGAGCGCGACGTCCTGGTCCTCGCCAAGACGATCTCGGCCAACGAGTTTCCCGTCGAGCGATCGGGCGTCATCGCGCAGGACCGGGCCAGTGGCGCGCTCCTGCGCCTCGCGCCGTTTCCCTGGAAGGGCGCCGACACCGACCCGCCGGTCCAGCGCTGGGCGTGGCTTCAGCTCGGCGCGTCGCGTGACGAGCGCGATCCGCGGCCGGAGACCTACATCGTGCAAGGAGAGATCCTTCCGACGGGCTACGTCGAGGCGAAGGACGGATGGCGTTTGCGATGGCCGTTCGTGCGGCCGCATCTGCTCGGGTCGGTAAAGGCACTCGTCGAGCTATCCCGGGCGCGCGCGACAACCATGGGGTTCGTTCGGCCCCAGCCCGACATCGACATCCTTCAGCTTCCGCTCCGTCTGCGGTTCCGCTGCGCGAGCGACGAGTGCGACGCGATGCACGAGCTGCCGGTGCTGGACTGGGAGCTGCACTCCCTGGCGCAGGCGACACGTTCGAAGTACGGCCCCGCGTGGGCGACGAAGTTCCGCGAGACATGGGGCGCGGGTCTATCGGAGCGGTACGACGTGCATCTTTTGCTCTCGGCCTACGCGCAGGCCCCGACCAAGCTCTACGTCGCCGGGCTTTTCTATCCGCCGAGGGTTGCTGAGGACGCGCACGAGCACGTACATCACGTCGAGCATCGCCGCCACCAGAGCTGATCAGACCTTGCCGACGAGCTCCTTGGGTGTGTCGTGGCGGTCGAGGCCGAGCTCCCCGGGCTTGCCCGCGTACCCGTGCGGAAAGATCCGCAGCAACAGATATGTCCCCGTCGTCGGATCGTCAGAGCGCTCGACGACGAGCGATGGTCCCCAGCGCGAGTCGAAGCGCTCGCCGACGTCGGGCTTCGTCTTCGCGAAGTCGAAGCCCTCCTTGTCCCACTGAAGCACGGCGTAGCTCCGAACGACGCGCTCCTCGTCGCCGCCCTCGTCGGGACGCCAGCGGTGTTCGGCCGGATGCTCGCGCTGGCAGACGGCCGGGGAGCCGGAGTGGAGCAGGACCCACTTGTAGACGTCAGCATCCTTCGACTGTGCGCCCTGGGGATACGCTTCCCGGTGCAGCTTCTCGCCGACGGTGCAGAGGTAGTAAAAAAGCATGTGGGGAGCAGGATAGCCAGAGATGGAGCCGCGCACGATCACGGTGGAGGGTCTCCGGACGCGCGTCCTTGTCGAGGACGGCGGTACGGATCGCGAGCCGATCGTTCTCGTACACGGAGTTGGCGGCTGGGCCGAGAACTGGCGACCCGTCATGCCTGGCCTCGCCTCGACGGGACGTCAGGTCATCGCGCTCGATCTTCCGGGCTTCGGACAGAGCGAGGCGCCCCGGCGTGTCCGCTACTTCGGACCAGAGGAGGCGTTCTATCCACGTTTCGTCATCGCCGCGATGGATGTTCTTGGGATCGAGCGCGCGCACATCGCGGGGAACTCGATGGGTGGCGCGATCGCCTACATGACTGCGGTGACCGCGCCGATGAGGACGCGCTCGATCGTCCTCGTAGCCCCGGGCGGTCTCGGACGCGATGTCGCCTTCTTCCTGCGAGCATGCTCGCTCCCCGGATTTGGTCTCGTCGCACGGCTTCCCCGACCGCGCCGCGCCGCGCGCGACGTTCTGCGCACGTGCTTCTATGACGCGGGGCGCATCACACCCGAGCTCTACGAAGAGGCTGAGCGCTACGGCAACAGCTCCTTCCCCGAATTCGTCCGAGCGCTCTCGGCGGGGGTCGGCATTCGCGGCGTGCGGCGCTCGCTGCGCGATGCGTGGGTGGCCCGTTCCGCGCTCTACACCGGTCCGGCTCTCGTGGTGTGGGGACGTGAGGATTTCGTGCTCCCGCTTCGGCACCTTGGCGACGTGCACGCCACGCTGCGTCAGGCGCAGATCGCATTGATCGATCGCTGCGGTCACATGCCCCAGGCGGAGCGCCCCGACGAGTTCCTCGCCGCGACGCTTCCATTCCTCGACCGCGCGGAGCAAGCCGCGGCGGCCTAATGGCCCGGAACTGGCAACATTGAAGGTGGATGAAGACGGGCACTCGCCCCGATATCGCGGTAACCACTCCTAAAGCGAAGCTCCGCCTTAGCGCTCAGGACGTCCTTTCTGACTATCGGCTCGCGGTCCGCAGCCGGGCGGCCAGCGAGCTCTCGAGGCGCGAGGTCCTGGTGGGGAACGCGCCCTTTGGCATCTCCGGGGAGGGCAAAGAGGTCGCCCAGCTCGGCATGGCGCGCGCGTTCCGGCCGGGTGATTGGCGGTCGGGCTACTACCGGGACCAGACCTTCATGTTCGCCGTCGGCTTGGCGGATCTCTCTCAGTACTTCGCGCAGCTCTACGCGGACCCGGACGTCGTGCGCGACCCGAACTCGGCAGGGCGCCAGATGCTCAGCCACTTCGCGACGCGCACGCTCGACGAACGAGGGCGGTGGAAGGATCTGCTCACCGCCGGGCAGTCCGCGTCCGAGCTTTCCCCGGTCGGCGCGCAGATGCCTCGCTCGGTCGGGCTGGCCTGGGCGTCGCGCCTCTACCGCGAATCGCCGGCCGCACGTGCGGTCGCTCGCGGCTTCTCGCGCGGCGGCGAGGAGGTCTGCTTCGCCACGATCGGGAACGCCGGCACGAGCGAGGGGGTCTTCTGGGAGAGCCTGAACGCCGCGGGCGTCCTGCAGATCCCGCTGGTCATCTCGGTCTGGGACGACGGCTACGGGATCTCGGTGCCGAATGAGTTCCAGACAACGAAGGGCTCGATCTCGGCGGTGCTCGAAGGGTTCCGCCGGGAGGACGGCGGGACGGGCGTCGACCTCTACACGGTAAAGGGCCACGACTACGTCGCGTGCTGTGACGTTTACCAGCTCGCCACGGAGCGCGCCCGCCGCGAGCACATCCCAGCGGTCATCCATGTGACCGAGATGACCCAACCGCAGGGGCATTCGACGAGCGGCTCGCACGAGCGCTACAAGTCGAAGGAGCGTCTCCGCTTCGAGATCGAGTT
>VBEU01000005.1 GCA_005883775.1 Chloroflexota bacterium
GGACGATCTCGAGTCGGCGCTCGCCGCGGCGAATGCGGTGGGCTACGGCCTATCGTCCTCGATCTACACGAATGACCTCGGCACCGCGTTCCGATACGCCGAGGAGTCCCAGGCGGGGATGCTCCACGTCAACATCCCCACCTTGGGCGGTGAAGCGCAGGTTCCCTTCGGAGGCGTGAAGGATTCCGGCTTCGGCGACCGCGAGTGCGGGACCGCGGCATTCGATTTCTTCAGCGAGCAGCGGGTCGTCTATGTCGGGTACTAGCGGCGTCATCATCGAAATCGACGGCGAATCAGAGTCGGCGCCGGGGCGCGACCGCAGGCGCGCATTGACTCTCGCGTTCGCGTTCTGCCTCGCGATTGGCAGCGCCGGCGTCGGCCGGGATAGTCCGGCCGCTACGACCGAGTCTGTGCTTTCGGTGATGGTCTTCGATCACGATGGCCCCCGCGTGGTCATCGCGCCGCTCGACCCCCTATCTCTGCCACCGAATACCACCGATGTCCTGTTGTCAGCGGTGCCCGACCGCCTCGCGAATGAGGCGTGGCCTCCATTGCAGTTCACACCGGTCCGGGTCAGATCTGTAATCGGACTCGCGAGCGAGGGTCTCCGTCCAGGCGACTATCGAATGGTCACCTGGAACGAACGGGGAAGCGCCTATTGGCTCGTCTCATCACAGCGAGACGTAGCCGATCTCGTGCAGCTAGCGAACTCGCTCCGCTAGAGGCCACGATCCCCAGCGAGTCGTGTCCCGAGTGCCGCGCGCCGGTCGGCGGACGTGATGCGTGCCAACGACTCTTCGATGCCCTCGGTCTGCGTGCGTTCGACGATCCCCGCTACGCGGCGATGCGGCGTCTCGCAGTGGACTGTTACGCGTGCCAGCACGACCGGTACATTCTCTCCGGCCGTTCGCTCGCGGCACACCTGACGGGTCTCGAGGTCGCGATCGAGCACGGCGGTGACGAGCGCGTCAACGAGCGGGTCCAACGCTGGCTCTCCAGCACCCGGCACCTCGAGAAGCCGGCCGTACCGGCTGCCCGCGGGGAGATGACGATCGCCGACGTCGTCGATGTTGGGCCGGACGAGTACGCAAAAGCGGTGCGCCGCTGGGCGCGATCGGTCTGGGATGCTTGGCGTGAGCATCACGCCCTCGCGCGGGCGTGGATCGCCGCGGCCGAGGCGCGCTGAGCGACTTGCCTTCAGCTGCTGCCGTGCTTGGATGACCGCGTTGGCGGCCTTACCGCTCGCTCTGGTCTTCGCGATCTTGGTCTGTGTTCCGCTCGCGCTCCGTGCCACCGGTCCCGGAGGCAGCACGGGCCGTCTTCTGATCGCCGCCTATCCGATCGCGGCGGTCGCGGGGATCTTCTCTACCGTGCTCCCGGCGAGCGTGCTCGCCGCCGCGATTGCCCCGGTGTGGCTCGCGTTCACTCTTGTCGCCGCGTTACACGGCCTGACGCGGGCCTTCGGTGACCGCGGGCGCATCGAGGAGCTCTGCATCGCGGTCGGCTTCATGTACCTCGCCATCGGTGGTGGGTGGGTCGTGCTGTGGCGCTCCGGGATCGCGGTCATGGACTTCGCCGAGCACGTTCCGCTGCTCACGGCGATCCATTTCCATTACGCCGGATTCGTCTCGCCGATCCTCGTGGGTTTCAACGGCCGTGAGCTTCGCGCAGCAGGCACCCGACTCTGGCCGGTCTACGTTGGCGCGGCATCGCTCGTGATCGTTGGCCCCGCGCTCGTCGCGCTCGGCATCGCTGGCGTCCGGACGATCGAGGCGCCGGCCGCCGCGATCCTCGCCGCAGGAACGGCGGCCGTCGCGCTCCTTGCGCTCGCGGCCGTGTTGCAGCGCGTCCAGGGCGTGCTCGCGAGAGTTCTCCTCGCGGTGTCGTCGGCCGCCGCCATCGTGGCCATGACGCTCGCGACGCTCTATGCGGTCGCCAACCCGCTCGGGATCTCTGCGATCGGGCTCGACGACATGGTGCGCTGGCACGGGACCTTCAACGCGCTGGGTTACGTGTTCTGCGGCCTCCTGGGCTGGAACGTCCGCCGAACGTAAACTAGCAAGTTACGACCGTAGCGCGGAAATCCGTTTCCATTTCGTCGTATCAGACATGTGGTGCGCAGTAGGATCGGGTATGGAAGAAGCTCTTCCGGAAAGCTGGCGATCACGATGAGCGCCGACGCACTGGAGCTGGTCTTCACCGGCTCTGCCGTGCTCGGCACGGCGCTTCTCCTCCTCTCGAGCCTCGGCGGCGGCATGCACGTCCGTCTCCATCTACCCCTGCGCGTGCCGCATGTCCGTGTGCCGTTCCTGCGCATGACACGGACGGACGATGCGACCGCGATGCCGGTGCTTCTCGGATTCCTCGCGATGTTCGGGATCGGCGGACTCTTCGGTGTGGTCGCGTTCGGTCTGGGACCTCTGGGTAGGATCGCGATCGCGCTCGCTTTCGGTGCCCTCGGCGCCGCGGTGGGGTTCGCGATCTTCGCTGCGCTGCGGCGAGCCGAAGGCCGCGAGCCGACCGCCTTGCGCGATCTGGTCGGGCGAAAGGCCCGCGTCACCGTAAGCATCGGCCAGCGCGGACGGGGCACGATCGCGCTGACATACGACGGGGCGGTGCAAACGCTGCCGGCGACGTCGACAACGCCGATCGCCCGAGGTCACGAGGTCGAGATTGTCGCCGTCCGCGGTATGGCGGTCGCCGTCCGCTCCCTTCCTCCGCCAGAAGACCGGCACGCGGTCTCTGCGCAGAAAGAAGGGATTTGAAATGACACTCACCATCACCGAGCTCGTTCTGGCAACGCTCGCCGTACTTGTGCTTCTCGCGCTCGTTGCGGCGCAGCGCTATCGGGTCGCCGGCGCGAACGAGGCGCTCGTAATCTCGGGCGCCCGGGGGAGCAAGGTCCGCGACGAAAAGGGCGATCTGCTCACCATTCACGACCAGGGTGTGAAGGTCGTCGTCGGAGCCGGTACGTTCACATGGCCCCTGATCAACAAGGTCGGCCGCCTCCAGCTGACCGCGCGTCAGGTCGAGATCGGTCTCGCGCACGAGAACGCCGCCGTCACGAAGCAGGGCGTCGGCGTGCTCATCACCGGACAGGCGATGTTCAAGATCGCCCGGGAACCCGAGCGGCTTCGGGCTGCGGCGGAGCGGTTCATCGGCGAGCCCGATAGCCAGATCGAAACGATGGTCAAGAAGGTGCTCGAGGGCTCACTCCGTTCGATAGCCGGGACCCTCACGATCGAGGAGCTCATCACGGACCGCGACCGGTTCCAGCAAGCGGTGTCCGAGGCCGCGCGTGGCGACCTCGAGGCAAGCGGCATCCACATCGACGCCCTGACCATCACGAGCATCCGCGACACCAAGGGGTACATCGAGCAGCTCGGCGAGAAGAATCTCGCGAGCGTGCAGCGCGATGCGCGCATCGCGAAAGCGAGCGCGTCGCAGGAGGCAGCGGTCAAGGAGAACGAGGCGCAGCGGATCATCATCCAAGCCGAGCGCGATCGCGAGATCGCGCGGGCCGAAGCGCACAAGGTGACCGCGAAGGCCCAGGCCGAGGCGGATCAATCAGGCCCGCTCGCGCAGGCCACCGCGACGAAGGATGTGATCAAGGAGCAGACCGAGCTCGCCGAGCTCGAAGCGATCCGCCGAGAGAAGGAGCTGCTCGCCACGACGGTCAAGCCCGCAGAGGCCGAGCGTCGTGCCGCGATCGTCAAGGCCGAAGGCACCCGTCAGGCCGCGATCCTCGCTGCCGAGGCGCACGCGCGACAGCTGCAGCTCACCGGCGAGGCAGAAGGCGCCGCGATCCTGGCGCGAGGCCAGGCCGAGGCGAGATCGAAGGAGCTTCTCGCCGAGGCGTACCGCAAGTTCGACGAAGCGGCGATCCTCCTGCAGACGCTGCCGCTCGTACCGCCGATCGTCCGCGAAGCAGCGGCGCCGCTCGGCAACATCGACAATCTCACCGTGATCGACCCAAGCGGGGCGTCGAAGCTGACCGACACGGTCGTGCGGACCGCAGCGGAGGGCACTGCGATCGCTAAGTCACTGCTCGGGGTGGATCTCGCTGAGTTGATGGGTCGCCTCGCTTCTCGCCGCAACGGCGAGGAGAAGAGCTAGGTCTTTGTACTCAGGCTCTCGCGGGGGCTTCGGCTCCCGCGAGGGCCTTGCGTGCGTCCGCCATCGGCAGCTGCCAGAGCGTGCTCTGCCACGCGTAGGTGAAGCCCAGCTTCTCGTTGATCGCGAGCATCTGGGCGTTCACGTTGGCGTTCCCCGTCCTGATGAAATGCGAGTCGGGCCGCTGGGCGAGGATGCGTCCGAGCATCACCGCCTTGAGCCACAGGCCGATGCCGCGGCCGCGGTGCGCCGCGACGACCGCCGTTCCCTCCTGTTGGATCGCGTGCGGATCGCTGGGGTTGAACTCGACCTCGGTGAAGCCGACGCCCGCGCCGGTCTGCTCGTCGATGGCGAGGAGCAGCCACCACGTCAGCCCGGCCTGCTTGAAGAAGCTCTCGCGCTGGCGGATCTGCGCCTCGGTGAGCTTCCAATCTTTGAACGCGATATCGCCGCGGGGCATGTCGTTTATTCCCTCGGAGGCTTCGATGTACGCCTTGACGAACTCCTCGGGCACCGTGTCGTCGATCTGCTCAAGCCGGTAGCCTTTCGGCGCTGCCTCGCTCCACTCGCGGACTTTCCTCCGGTCGACCGCGGCAAGGTCGAGCTGGTTCATCTTCATGGGAAGCCCGGGTTTTGCTCCGATCGCCTGCGCGAAGGCCTCACCCGAGGGCACGCGGTCCGTGGTCTCCGAGATCACCGTGAGCTCATCGCCCTGCCCTTTGAATGACCCGAGGACGTGGGCGAAGAGCGCGCGACCGAGTCCCCGGCGCCGGTGCTCTGGTTTGACCGCGATCTCGGACCAACGGATGTGCGCGTTTTGAGTGTCTTTCAGATTCCGGGCTCCAACACCGTAGCCGGCAAGCTTGAGGTCGCGGTCTCGCGCCACGAAGACCACACGCCATTGCCCGGGCGGCCGCGCGCGCAACCACTGCGTGATGACCTCGATCGGCGTCGGCGGATCCTCAGGCCTCTGCTCGAGTGCGAGGTCCTGCCGGAACTGCGCGATCTCTTGGATCTCCGCCTTCGTCGCGGTCTGCAGGTCAACGGACTCGATCGAGTAGCCGGGCGGGTTGGTCATCGCGCGAGCCTACCGTCTCTGTCGAGGGGAACTATCGCGGCTGATACGTTGGGCTAGCATCCGCGCGCCAGCGAGGGGAGTGCGACGTGGGGAAGACGCTCATCACCAATGGAACCATTGTCACGGCCGCCGACACGTACAAGGCCGACGTGCTCGTCGAGGATGAGAAGGTCGCGATGATCGGCAAAGCCCTGAAGGCGGCTGGCGCGAAGCGGATCGACGCGACCGGGAAGTACGTGATCCCTGGCGGGATCGACGTTCACACGCACATGGAGCTCCCGTTCGGTGGCACGTTCGCATCGGACGACTTCGAGACCGGCACGCGTGCAGCCGCGTTCGGCGGTACGACGACGATCGTCGACTTCGCGGTGCAGGGAATGGGTGAACCCCTCGAGACCGCGCGCGACGCCTGGCTCAAAAAGGCCCGTGGCAAGGCGTCGATCGACTACGGCCTGCACATGATCGTCCGCGACGTGACGGACAAGGTGCTCAAAGAGATGGACGTCATGGTCAAAGAGGGCGTCTCGTCGTTCAAGCTGTTCATGGCGTATCCAGGCGTCTTCCAGGTCGACGACGGCTCGATCTTCAAAGCGCTTTCGCAGACGGCCGAGAACGGCGGGCTCATTTGCATGCACGCCGAGAACGGCGGCGTCATCGACGTTCTCGTGAAGCGCGCGCTCGCCGCGAAGCACACCGAGCCGAAATGGCACGCGCTCACCCGGCCACCCGAGGCCGAGGGCGAGGCCACGAACCGCGCCTTCCGTTTGGCGGAGATGGCCGGCGGAATCCCGCTGTACATCGTTCACCTGTCGTCGTCGCAGGCGCTCGAGCAGGTGCGCCTCTTCCGTGATCGCGGACTGCCGGCGTATGCGGAGACGTGCCCCCAGTACCTCTTCCTTTCTATCGACAACTACGACGAGCCGGGTTTCGACGGGGCCAAGTACGTGATGAGCCCGCCGCTTCGTGAGCGTTGGCACCAGGACGAGCTCTGGAAGGGTCTCGCGCGCAATGACCTGCAGGTCGTTTCGACCGATCACTGCCCGTTCTGTATGACCGAGGGCTATCAGGGGCTGCCGAAACAGAAGCAGCTCGGTGTCGGCGATTTCTCGAAGATCCCGAACGGCGCACCCGGCGTCGAGACGCGCATGGTGCTGCTCTATGACGGCGGGGTCGTGCAAAAGCGGATCACGCTGAACCGCTGGGTCGAGGTCACGTCGACAACGCCGGCAAAGATCATGGGCATGTTCCCGAAGAAGGGGACGATCGCAGTCGGGAGCGACGCCGACATCGTGCTCTGGGACCCGCGCACGACGTCGACGATCTCGGCGAAGACGCACCACATGCGCGTCGACTACAACCCGTACGAAGGGCGCAAGGTCAAGGGAAAGGCCTCCGTGGTGCTCTCCCGCGGAGAGGTCATCGTCGAGAAGGACGAGTTCCTCGGCAAGAAGGGCCGCGGCAAGTTCATCAAGCGCGGCAGCCCCTTGCTTCAGACCTGATCGGTGGGTGTCTCGCCCCTCGACCACGTCCTACGACACAACGCATGGGCGAACAAGACCCTGCTCGAGTTCTGTGCCGCTCTCGAGCCAGCGGCGCTTGATCTGAGCGCGGCCGGCACGTACGGAACGCTGTACGGGACCCTTCAGCACATCGTCGGTGGAGAGCAGTTCTACATCCGGCTGCTGACCGGCGAGGTGCTCGGGACCCCCGTGCGCAAGACGGAGCGACGCACGCTCGACGATCTCGTCGCGATCGCAGCACTGACCGGTGCCCGCGCCATCGACGTCGCCGCGAACGACGATGCGGCGCGCGTGATAAGCCCTGGCGAGGACCAAACCACGGTTGGCATCGTGCTCGCGCAGCTCGTGCACCACGGCAACGAGCATCGCGCACACGCGACGACAATCCTCGGTTCGCACGGCCGGAAGACGCCCAAGATCGGCGCGTGGACGTACGGCATCGCGAACGGCATCTCACGAAACGATGGGGATTGAGGCTTGACCGACTTCCTCCTGCGCCAGATGCGGCACGGTGTCTGGGCGAACGAGAAGCTCCTCGATCGTTGCCGAGCCCTCACCGACGAACAGCTGGAGCTCACGGTGCCCGGCACGTACGGGACGATTCGCAACACGCTTGCGCACATCGTGGCTTCCGAGGAGGGCTACCTCGTGCGCCTATTGGGATCGCTTCTCCACGAGCCGCCCCTACGCGAGCAGGACCTGGCGACGCTGGACGTGATCGCGGCGCACGTCGCGCACGTCACAAGTGCCGTGGAGCGGCTTTTCGCAAAGGGGAGTCTCGATCCGGATCGCGTCATCGCCGACACGCCTCTGCGTCGTGCAGGCGCGCCCCGATTCGAGATGGCCGCGTGGGCACCTGCGGCGCAGTTCGTGTACCACGGGATCGATCACCGCTCGCAGATCGATACGATCCTCAGTACCCACGGTCTCGAGACGCTCGACTTGCAGGTGTGGCCGTACGCGATGGAGCTCGGCGCGAGCCGCGAGGCCAAGGAGGACCGATGAGCACGCCACCGATGCTTCGTCAGATGCGACACGACGTGTGGGCGACGAGTATGCTGCTCGAGCGGTGCCGCTCGCTCACCAACGAGCAGCTTCAGCTCACCGCCCCGGGAACGTACGGATCGATCCAGAAGACGTTCGCGCACATCGTCCGCGCGAACGAGGGCTATCTCAACACGTACGGCGTGATCTCGCAGCCCTTCATGGAGCTCACCGCATCGGTTGATGAGATTGCATCGCGTCTGGCCCGCGTTCGGGATGCGGTCGAGCAGCTCTTCAAGTCAAAGGAGATCGACTTCGATGAGAAGATCCACGACGAGCGGCGCAAGGTGGATATGGAGCTCTGGGTGCCGCTCGCTCAGTTCTCGCATCACGGAAGCGACCACCGTTCGCAGATCGGCACGATCCTGACGCTGAACGGTCTCGAGGCGCCAGAGCTCGATGTGTGGACATACGCCACGGCCGAAGGTGCCATCGCCGACTTCTAGGACTCGGCGGAGAATGTCGGCGTGATCCTCGACATCGAAGGCGGATCCGGGCACCGGCCGATCTCTTCCCGACTCGGAGGGATGCTGTCGATCGCGTCGGCGGCCGTGGCCGCCGCGGCTCTTCTTGCGATCGCGGCCCTCCCCCATGGATCAACGCCGCGCTTTGCCGAAGCCGGTCCGTCGATCCTCGAGCAGGCGTTCGCAAAGCCGAAGCCGCCGCCCACCCTTGATCTCGCACTTCCCTCGGACATCGCGGTCGAAGTCCAGCCGCTGCGATCCGACGGCATCTATGGGCCGGCACGGCCGGCGCCGACGGTCCGTTCCTTCCGCATGCGCGGCTCCACCACCGTGGTGATCGTCGCCATGCTTCCCGGTGTTCCTGCGATCGTCCGGCCCGCGATCGTGCCGGCGGACGCCCTCTCAGTCCACGGCGCGTACGCGGTGAACTACTCGGTCGAGGCCACGTCCATCAGCGCCGTCCGTTGGACCGAGAACGGGATGACCTACGAGGTGTCGTCCCGCGCTCTCCTCCTTGCCGACGTGCTACGGCTCGCCGAACAGGTCCACTAGGAGCGCGGCGCGCACGCCTGCATCGCGAGGCGAACGGCGGCGAGATCGTTGCGCCGCGCCGGGACCGGACGGACCACCGCGATGTCGAGGCCGGATGCGAGCCGCAGGAATGCTTCTCGCGCACCCTCGGGTCGACCCCAGTAGCCGACCAGTCGAAGAAGGCCAATCGGAAAAGTCCGCGCGAGCTCTTGGTCATCGGCCCCACCCGCGCGGCGCGCCTCGAGATCCGTCAGCGCGGCATCGAACCCCATCCGCGCGAAGTGGCCGCGGTAGCCCTTCGTCTTGTCGGCTCCGGGCCGCGCGAGCGCGTACGTCAGAACCATGGTCGCGAACGCGATGCGCGCCGCCTCCTCGTCCTCGTCGATGCACACGCGGATGTACTCATGGATTCGCACGTCACTGGGTTTGCGTCCGGCGGCTCGCGCACCGGCGGCCACGCGCTCACGGCTCCAGCGGACCTGATCGGCGCTGCACCAATTGAGCGCGGCGCCGTCGTAGCGCTCGCCCGCGAGACGGAGCATCTGCGGTCCGAGGGCGCCGAGATAGACCGAAGCGCCGGGTAGCCGTGTGCGGAGGGCCTCGATCGCGTCTCGCATGACTCTGATCGGCGCGTCCGCCGTTCGTCCTGCGCCAGTGCCAAGCGTGAACTTTCCTTGGGTCCGCTCGAGTGTTTCTTTCGCTACAGAAGCGACCTTTTCGATGGGCCACGCCGACACCGGCGCGACTGCGATGCCGGTCGGAAGCCCGCTGGCGTCGTGCCACGCCACGCAGATATCGAACGGCTCCCGCGTATTTCCGATGGGCGTCCACAGGCTCGTGTAGCCGAGCCCGGCGGCCTCGCGGGCGATCGTGCGCTGATCGCCGT
>VBEU01000006.1 GCA_005883775.1 Chloroflexota bacterium
GGATGCAGTCCCACGAAGCCAAGGCCGGCATCCTCGGCATAGCCGCAGGCGACGTTCATCGCCTGGACGCCGTTGCCGGCCGCGCCCTTCATGAGATTGTCGATCGCGCAGAGCGCGACGACGCGTTCCGCGCGCGGATCGAGCGCGAAGCCGACATCGGCGAAGTTCGTTCCCGCGACGAGCTTCGGCTCGGGATAACGCCAGATGCCGGTACGCTCCTTCACGATCCGAACGAAGGGTTCGGCGGCGTAGGCGTCTCGGTAGATCTTCCAGAGCGCCTTCTCGTCGACCTGCGTAGCCGTGTAGGCGTGCGCCGTCGCGAGCACGCCGCGGACGAGCTCGACCGAGGTCACCGAGAGATCGACACGGACGCTGTGCCCGCCGAGATGCAGCTCCTGCTCGATCTCGGCGGTGTGGCGGTGTCCGACCGGCCGGAAGGAACGCACCACGCCTGAGCGCTCCGGATGGTGGCTGTCCTCGCTCGGCTCCCGCCCGCCCTCGCTCGAACCGACCTTGCACTCGATGACGACGGGTCGGCTGTGGTCCACCACACCGGCGCGGAAGAGTGGAAGCAGCGCGAGGATGGACGCGGTCGCGTTGCAGCCCGCGCCCGTGATACGCGTGGCGCTACGGATCTCGTTCCGGTGGAGCTCGGGGATGCCGTAGGTCCAGCGGTCGAGGAGTGCCGGCCTCGGGTGCGGCGAGCCATACCAGCGGTCGTAGTCTGCCGGGTCTCGCAGCCGATGGTCGCTCGACAGGTCGATCAGCACCGTGGCGCGATCTTCGAATTCGTGCGCGCGGTGCGCGCCGTTCGGCAGCGCGAGGAACAGGACATCACAGCGACTCACGTCCTCGTAGTGGACGAACGTGAGGCTCGTTCGTTTCCGGAGGTTCGGGTGGGCCGAGATGATCGGCTTCCCGGCCAGAGATTCGCTGCCGGCGACGATCTCATCGACCTTCGGATGCCCCAAGAGCAAACGCAGAAGCTCGCCGCCCGCGTAACCGGCGGCGCCGACCACTCCAACCTTCACCGAGCGGCTCTCGCCACCTCGAGGACGTAATCGACGACCTTTGCCGGGATGTTGACGCCGGTCGTGTCGATGGAATTGCGAAACTCCATCGTGTAGTTCACCTCGTTGACGAGCAGTCCCTCGGGAGCTTCGAGGAGATCGATCGCGACGACGCCCCCTCCGACGGCGCGGGCGGCGCGGACGCAGAGCTCGTCGAGCTCGGGGGTGACCGGACAGTTCGAGGCCTGACCGCCGCGCGCCGTGTTCGTGATCCAGTGTTCGCTCGTCCGGTAGATCGCGGCGATCGTCTCGCTGCCCACGACGAACGCGCGGATGTCGCGGCCGGGCTTTTGTACGTACTCCTGGATGTAGTAGATCGAGTGGAGATAGTTGCCGAGAACGTCCTTGTGCTCCACGATCGCCTCGGCCGCCTCGCGGTCGTTCACCTTGGAGATGAGCCGGCCCCACGAACCGATGAGCGGCTTCAGCACCACGGGGTATCCGAGCTCCTCGATCGCGGCGAGCGCCGACTCGGGCGTGAAGGCCACGCGGGTCCGCGGGCTCGGAACGCCTTCTCGGATCAGCCGCATCGTCGTGAGCAGCTTGTTGCCGCAGATCTCTGCGACCTCGTAGCGGTTCACCGTGGGTATGCCCCACGCGTCGAAGACCGAGAGCGCGTACAGGGCGGTGCCGTGCTGGATGCAACGCTCGAGGATCACGTCGACGCCGAGCTCGGGTCGATGCTCTACCGCCAGAACGAGCTCGCGGTCGTCGATGACCTTGGTCTCGACACCGCGCGACTCGAGCTCCGCGAGCAGGAGCTTCTCTTCGACCCGTACCCGCGAAAGCAGGACGCCGACCCGCGGCTTGGTAT
The DNA here is from genome assembly GCA_005883775.1 of Chloroflexota bacterium. Classification (GTDB taxonomy): domain Bacteria; phylum Chloroflexota; class Limnocylindria; order P2-11E; family P2-11E; genus 3-1-20CM-2-70-9. The sequence continues at coordinate 1,885 of VBEU01000006.1, forward strand.
TACTACTCAACGAGTCGGCTCCTTGAGCCGACGAGATGGGAGCAGACCGCAGCACCGCGAGGTGCGAGGACTACTCACCCCAATCCTCTTCCGCCGCGGGCGCGAGGGCCAGCGCGACGGGCGCGGTCTCTTTCACCTCGAGCTCGGCGCCACAGTCGGGGCAGGACACGATCTCGCCTTTGACGGCGTCCGAGCCGACGGTGACTTCGGCATCGCACTCTGGGCACTTCGCCACGTCCCCCTCCTCGCGAGAGCTCTGAGAGGAGAAGCCTAGCGAATCAGTCGGCGTCCGCGGCAACGGCGACGCGCATGGTCCGCGCGCGCGCCTTGTCCTCGTACATTCGCGCGTCCGCGGTGCTGATGAGCGCATCGGCATCGCGTCCATCGACCGGAAACCACGAGATGCCGAACGACGCGCGCGGCAGCTCGTTGGAGTGGCCGGCCCACATGTAGCGCTCCTCACGGAGCCGGGCGGCGATGCGCCCCACGATCGCCTGCGCCGGCAGTGGACCGGTCCGGGGCAGAAGGATCACGAACTCGTCGCCACCGAAGCGGGCGACGACATCTTCCGCACGCGTGGCCTGCCGCATGGCGCGCGCGAGCGTTCGAAGCACCTCGTTGCCAACGAGGTGTCCGGCCGTGTCGTTCACCGCCTTGAGTCCATCCACGTCGCAGAGCACAACGCCGAACGTTTCGCCGTGCCGGCCGGCGTCCGCGATCTGCGCCTCGAGTCGCTCGAGCAGACTGCGCCGGTTGAGCACGCCGGTCAGGTCGTCGTCGCGCGCCAGGCGCCGCGTCTCGGCGAGGAGGTCCGCATTCGCGATCGCGATGGCAGCTTGCGCCGCGTACAGGCGAACGAGCCGTCGGGTCTCGTCGGAGAAGACTCGCGGGCGGGACACGTACGCCGTCAGCGTTCCGACGATCTCACCGTGTGCGATGAGCGGTGCGCCGATCGCGGACGCGATGACGTCATGCAGCGCGGGATTGCTATCGGGGTGACCGCGATAGTCGCTCGCGACGACGACATCGCGCGTGCGCAAGCTCTCCAGCGCGATGCCGCGAAGGTCCTCGCCGACGGAGGAACGCAGGCCGAGGGCGGGCGCGTTGTGGACTGCGCGCACGATGAAGCCTTGATCCTTTTCGGAGAGCGCGACCATCGCGCCGTCCGTCCCGGTCAGCGCGGTCGCTTCGCGCGCGATGAGGCTCGCGAGCTCCTCCAGCGAAAGCTCTCCGGCCGTCGCGAGACCGACGTCGTACAGGATGGCCAGCTCCTCGGCGCGGCGCCGCTCGCGCTCGCCGAGCTGCCAGTTCGCGTACAGAGCAAGGCCGGCGCGCGTCGCGAGAACCAGCACGGTGAGCGCAACCGCGCCATCGATCTGGTCGGCGAAGCGTGCCGGGACCGTGCGAGCGTCGGCGTACACCAGAAGGAACGAGCACGCCGCGGCGACCACGCCGGGAAGGACCATGCGCGAGAGGTGGATCGCCGCACCGGAGAGCCGGGTGTTGCGGCCATCCTCGCGTTCCTCGACCCACTGCGCGCCGGCGATGCCGATGGCCCCCATGCCAACGAGCCAGAGCGCATCGATCGGCGTTCCCGCCGTGAACGTGTCCTCGATGTTCGCGGGGAGGTAGAGGACGAATGCGAGGGCATTCAGGCCGAGCCCGAGGAAGAGCGACGTCACCGCGCCACGCGGCTCGCGCTCCGGCATTCCCCAGACGGCCGAGAGCGCCGCCGCGGTCGCCGCCACGTATAGGAGCGGATAGAGAACGGCGACCGCCGTCGCTTGCGGGTCACGCCCGACGACGGTGGGGAGCGTGGTCGCGAGGTACAGCGTCACCGCGGCGCCGAGCGTGAGGACGACCGCGCCGATGTCGAGAACGAGCGCGTAGAGAGTGAGCCGTTGACCGTGCCGGCGGAGCAGCAGGACGAGTGCGATCGTCCAGAGCGGCGCGGCCGTCATGAAGCCGAGGTCCGCGACCAGCGGTGAAGGCATCGGGAGCTGTCCGACCTCTGTCGCGTCGCGGACGATCTGACCGGCCAGCCAGGAGACCGAACCCGCCAGGAAGAGCAGCCAGACCATGCGATCGGCGCCCCGAGAGGCGCGCACGGCACGAGCGGTGCCGAAGATCGCACCGATCGCCGCCGCGGTCCAGGCGAAGTCGGCGACAGCGCAGCGAGCGAAGTCATCGGTGAGGAGCTGTTCGATCCCGTAGACGACCACCGCCCCGATGACCGCGGCGGCGTACCGCGGCATCGCGTCGCGCGGATGTGCGGCGAGCAGTTTTCGTATCACGGTGAAGACGCTAGGGACCCGCGACCCGCGCGGGAACGCCCAGAACGTACTGATCGCGTCCTTCGCGGGGGACGCGAACGGGGGAATTCAACAGGTCGTCTCCCCCATTGGCGTGAGTACTACATCGCGTGGGCTAGCTTCATCTGGTGACTTCGCCGCTCGTCGTGACGATCTTCGATACGCTCGTCTTCCTCGCCGTCGTAATGCCGTCCTTGCTGCTCATCCGTCATCGCAACGCGATACCGAAGCTTCCTGGAATCAGAGAGCCCCCGACTCTGCCGAGGCTCTCGGTGGTCGTGCCAGCGCGGGACGAAGGGGCGACGATCGCGCGCGCGGTCGGGTCGCTTCTCGAGCAGGACTACCCGGAGATCGAGGTCATCGTCGTCGACGATCGTTCGAGCGACGCGACCGGCGAGGTCCTGCGCGAGCTAGCCGAGAAAGACCGTCGTCTTCTGGTCCTTCATGTCGACGAGCTGCCGGCGGGATGGCTCGGCAAGAATCACGCGCTCTGGCTCGGCGCGGCGCGCGCGAGCGGGGAGTGGCTGCTCTTCACGGATGCCGACGTCGTGTTCGCTCCGGGCGCCCTCGGCCGCGCCGTCGCATACGCGGTTGCCGAGGGACTCGACCATCTGACGCTCGCGCCGTGTCTCGTCGCGCGGGGGATCCCGCTCCGCGCGTTCGTTGCCTTCTTCGCTTACGCCTTCATCGCGCTCTGGGGCGCGTACCTCGCGAACGACCCGAAGAGCAAGCGCGGTGTGGGCATCGGCGCGTTCAACCTCGTCCGCAGGGCCGCCTACGAGCGCATCGGCACGATGCGCCCGCTCTCGCTCCGGCCGGACGACGACATCCGCCTCGGTCGACGCCTACGCGGGTTCGGCTTTCGGCAGCGCGTGTTGAACGGCAACGAGCTCCTGTCGGTGGAGTGGTACCCGTCGCTGGGGCTCGCGATCTCCGGCCTCGAGAAGAGCATGTACTCGAGCCTGGAATACCGCCTCCTCGATGCGGTCGGGGTGCTGCTCTATCTGGTCGCCACGATGGTGTGGCCGTTCGCGGGCGTGTTGCTTCTCGGTGGGATCGACCGGGTGTTGCTCGCGATCGTCGTCCTGTGCCTGGTGGCGGCGCTTCTCGAGACCTATCGCCAATCCATGTCGCCAAGGCTGACGCCGTCCGCGTTCGCGATCGCATTGCTCCTGCCGTTCTCAGCCGCGTGCTTCGCGTGGGCCATCATGCGCTCGGTCTATATCGCCGAGACACACGGCGTGAGGTGGCGCGGGACGACCTACCCGCTTTCGCTCCTGCGCGCTCAGTCCGGACTCGAGGGGATCGCCGCGAACCGCAACAGGTAGCTCTCGAGATCGGCGAGCTCCGCGTCGGTGATCACGTCCTTCCCGTAGGCGGGCATTCCCTGCGCCGAGCCTCTGCGCACGATCTCGGTCTCGATGCGTCCGCGGATCGAGAGGTCGCCCGGCGCGTTGCCCTCCGGTCCGTGGCAGAGATGGCAACCCAGCGCGAAGTAGATCGCCGCGCCACGCGTTTGGCGGCTAACCGAGAGATCGGCCGCGTCGAGCTGCGCGAGGCTGGGCTCGGGGATGACGAGTGCGCTGGCGGTACCGCGCTGCAGCGCGCGGATGTACGCGACCATCGCCCAGATATCGGCGTCCTTGTACTGGCTGCCGAATGCGGGCATCGCCGTGAAGCCGAGGCCGTTCTTCACGATCCAGAAGAGCTGCGCGTCGGTCTTCTCCTTCGCCGCCGCGCTCGTGAAGTCGGTCGCGTCCGGGTACGTCGTCGGGCCGAACGCACCGCGTCCATCGCCCTTCGCCCCGTGGCACACCGCGCACGAGCCGGTGTACGCGGTCCGCCCGGACGCGAGGGCGCGGGGGTCGTTCGCCAGAGGATTCGCCGCATCGCCGCCGAGGACCCGCGAGACCACCGACACCGCCGCGTCGCCATACACCCGCTCGAGTGGAAGGTCCTGGCGATGGGCCAGCGCCAACGGGAGCGCCAGAACGAAAACGAGGAGAAGCGCGACGATCGCGCCGAGGGCGGCGATGTAGACGGACCGGCGTTTGCTCAATCTGCCAGAAAATACGCGCCTCAGGGTGGCGCGGATGCGTGCGGTTAGAGGGCCCGCTCCAGAACGACGACCGGGATCTCCCGCGTGGTCCGCCGCTCGTACTCCTTGAACCCGGGCATGCGCTCGGCATGCGCGTCGTAAAGCCGGCGCCGCTCGGTTCCCTTCGTTACCCGGGCGTTCGCCTCGAATCGGTCCGGACCAACCTCGACGTTGACGCGTGGATTTACCAGAAGGTTCTGGTACCAGTCGGGATGGGTCGGAGCGCCGCCCTTCGACGCGACGACGACGAGGTGCTCCCCGTCACGGGTGTACGCCAGCGGATTGGTGCGCTCCCGTCCGGATTTCGCGCCGCGCGTCGTAAGGAGAAGCAGCGACCGACCGGTGAATGGACCCTTGGTGATCTGACCGCGATGCTTGCGGAAATCTTCGATGACCCCTTCGTTGAACCCCGCGC
>VBEU01000007.1 GCA_005883775.1 Chloroflexota bacterium
CTCGGATGAAGCTCGGGACGGCGCCCATCAGCTGGGGCGTCTGCGAGCTTCCGGATTGGGGCGTGGTCCTGCCTTACGAGCGGGTCCTCGACGAGATGGCGGACCTGGGCTACGCGGGCACCGAGCTTGGTCCGTGGGGGTATCTCCCGAAGGACGCCAGGCTGCTCGGGACCGAGCTGCGCGCGCGCCGTCTCGCGCTCGCCGGTGCGTTCTGCCCGGTGACGCTGCACGACCCCGCCCGATACGACGAGCAAATGGCGTACGCGGTGGCCACCTCCGGGCTTCTCGCCGATCTCGGTGCGCCGGTGCTCGTGCTCGCGGAGGCCGGTGTTTCGGAACGCGAGCGCATCGCCGGTCGCGTACGCGCGAGCGATCCGCATTTCTCCGATGACGAGTGGAAGCGCTTCTCCGAGGGTGCGAACGAGATCGCGCGCCGCGCGAAGGAGATGGGCCTCGTGACCGCCTTCCATCCACACGCCGGGACGTACGTCGAAACGCCGGCCGAGACGGAAGAGCTCCTGCGGCGCACCGATCCTGCGCTTGTCGGACTCTGCCTCGACACCGGGCACGTGTACTACGGCGGCGGCGATCCGGTCGCTCTCGCGCGCAGCGATCCCGGGCGCATCCGGCACGTGCACCTCAAGGACGTGTACCGCGATCGCTACGAGCGCGCGTTGTCGCAGAAGCTCGATTTCACCGCCGCCGTCGGCGAGGACGTCTTCGCGCCGGTGGGATTCGGCGCCGTCGACATGGCACTTTTGCTCCGCATCCTGCGCGAGGCGAGATTCGATGGCTGGCTCATCGTCGAGCAGGACATCCGCATAGCGCCCGGGTCGGAACGACAGCCGAAACTGGACGCCGCTAAGAGCAGATCGTTCATCGCGTCGGCGATCGGATGACCCGCGAGCGTATCGGCGTCGGCGTCGTGGGCGTCGGGATGATGGGTCGCCGGCACGCGGAGAACGCCGCCAGGTCGATCCCGGAAGCGCGCCTCGCCGCCGTCTTCGATGCCGACCGCGCGCTCGCCGGTCGCGTCGGCCGCGAGATCGACGCCGACGCGTGCGGATCGCTCGAGGAACTGCTCGAACGAAGCGATGTCCGCGTCGTCGTCATCGCGTCGCCCCGACGGTTTCACGCCGAGCAGGCGATCGGAGCCCTCTCCCGGGGCAAGGACGTCTTGCTCGAGAAGCCGATGGGACTGTCGCTCGAGGAGTGCGACCGCATCATTGCCGCGGCCAAGCACGGGCGGTCCCGCCTGCAGATCGGCTTCATGCGACGCTACGACTCGGCCTACGCCGAAGCCAAACGGCTCCTCTCTTCGGGCGCGCTCGGGCAGGCGCTCCTCGTCCGGGCGGTCCATCGGGATCGCGAAGAGACCAACCTTCCCGCGTCAAGCGGCATCACCGAAATGATGCTCGAGTCCACGATCCACGATTTCGACCTCTCGCGTTTCCTTCTGGGCGACGAGATCGCGAGCGTCGCGACGACGGCAGCGGTGCTCTGTCACACGCGCGACGCCCACGGGCACGCACCGAATGCCGCGCTCAACTCGGTTCGGTTCGCGGGCGGTGCGCTTGCCGACATCGAGACGTACTGGGGAGCGCAGTACGCGTATGACGTGCGGACCGAGGTCGTCTGCGCCGAGGGCACCGCGCTCGTCGGTCAGCACCCGCGCAGCCAGCTCGCCGTCTACACGCGCGACGGAGCGACCCGCGACCTTTTCCCCGGCTTTCTCGAGCGGTTCGCGGATGCCTACCGCGCGGAGCTCAGCGACTTCGTGAGCGGCGTCGCGGAACACCGCCCGCCGGCCGTGAGCGGGCTCGACGGTCGCGCCGCGGTGGCCGCGGCTCTCGCGGGTGTCGCCTCATACGAGAGCGGTAAGGCCGAGGCCGTGGCGACAACCGCATCGCCGCGAGAGCCCTCGCCCCGCCGTTAGTGGCTGCGAAGCCACTCCACTAGGCGGTCGCGACAGAAGCGCTCGCGCTCGGGTAGCTCGTTCGAGCGGTACCAGACGATCCCCGCGAGGAGCAGGTAGACCTCGTAGATCTCGGCCCGGCGGCGGCTCGCGTCGTCTTCGACTCGCGCGTACGCATCGCGGAACGGCCCGATCATCGTTGGACAGGCGGGCAGGGTCCAGCTCTCGATGCGCACGAGGTCGAGCAACGGATCGCGGCCGCGCGCGCGTTCGAAATCGAGGAACGCGACGAAGTGCCAGCCGTCGGTTCGCCGCTGCAGCAGCAGGTTTGCCAGGTTCAGGTCGTCGTGGGTGAGCCTCCGCTCGACGCCTTCGAGTGCGTCGCGCCGCTCTTCGTAGTGCTGGATCACGGTCTCGTGCGATCCCTGATCGAGTGCATCGAGGAACCGGCACTCCGCGGCCCGGGTGCGGAGGCGGTCGTCGAGCTCCGTCGACCACGGCGTCGGGGTGTCGACGTACTCGACACGATGCATCACCCGTAACCCGGCCCCGAGCTCCTCTCCGACGCGGTGCTGATCGGTGAACGAGAGCGAGCTCTGCGACCGCGCGGCGTCCTCTCCCGAGATGAAGTCCTGGATGTAATAGGGAACGTCGAGCGTGCGCTTGTCGGCGTCGTACCAGCGAACGGCCGGGTGCGGCACGTGCTTGGCCTGCAAGAGCTCCGCGAGATGCAGGAACCGGCGCATCCGGCCTGGATGCGGGCGGCGATGGACCTTGAAGAGGAACTGCTCCCCGCCCGGCGTCGTGAGCACGTACGCGTGATGCGATCGGCCACGCGGCCAGGGCTCGACGCGAACTCGGGCGAGCGCGCCATGTGAGATCTCGTCGGCCGCCTGGGCCACCTCGTCCGGCGACGGCGGGACCGTGAGCGTGCGCATAGCCGCGACGAATCTAGCGGCGCGGCGGCCTAAGCGCAGAGCGTGAGCGCGACCTGTGCGGCTACCTGGGCGTTCGCGCGCAGGAGCGCGATGTTCGCGTCGAGCGCACGGTAATTGGTGGCCTCGCCGAGAGCGCGTAAGAGATACGGCGTGAGATCCGCGCCGCGGATGCCGTCGCGGTCCGATGCGGCGATCGCGTTACGTACCTGCTCCTCGACCTCGTCGCGGCCGAGCGCCGATTCGGCAGCGACCGGAACGCATAGGAGCATGCCCGCGCCACGCGCGAGCTGCTCCCTGGCGATGCGCGCCGCGCCGAGCGCGTCGTTCACGCGGTACTGCAGGCGAAGACCGCTCGATCGCACGTAGAACGCCGGGAACTCGTCCGTGCCGTAGCCGAGGACGGGAACGCCCAGCGTCTCGAGGCGCTCGAGGGTGAGCGCCAGATCGAGCACGTACTTCGCGCCGGCGCTCACGACGACGACCGGATGCCGCGCGATCGCCTCGAGGTCGGCGGACTCATCGAAGCTCCGTTCCGCGCCCCGGTGCACGCCGCCGATGCCGCCGGTCGCCAGGACCTGGATGCCCGCGGCCGCCGCGATCTCCACGGTCGCCGCGACGGTCGTGCCTCCGAGCGACCGCGCTGCCAGGACCGGCGCGATGTCGCGGATCGACACCTTGGCAACCCCGGCCTCGTTCGCGAGCCGCTCGAGAAGAACGTCGCCCGCGCCGACGACGGCGACGCCGTCGTGCAGCGCGATCGTGGCCGGCACCACGCCGAGCGCGCGGATCTCGGTTTCGAGGGCCTTCGCCGTGGTCAGGTTTCGCGGACGCGGCAGCCCGTGCGCGATGACCGTCGATTCGAGCGCCACCACAGGCACGTTCGCCTCGAGCGCCTTCGCCACCTCGGGCGCGATCGAGAGGTTCATCGTCGCCCCGTCGCGTGACCCTGCTCGCCGCTCTGGCCGGCGAGGAGCTCGACGGCATGGGGAAGGACGGGCAGCAGGACCTCGAGCGATTCGCGGACCGCGCGTGGCGACCCCGGGAGGTTCACGACGAGCGCCGACCCGACGGCGCCGGCGACGCCGCGCGAAAGCATCCCGTGGGCGGTCTTCTCGAGCGACTTCGCGCGAAGGGCCTCCGCTATCCCAGGGACCTCGCGATCGATCACGCGCCGCGTCGCCTCAGGAGTCACGTCGTTCGGCGAGAGGCCCGTGCCCCCGGTCGTGAGGACGACGTTGGCGCCGGCGTGAAGAGCGCCGAGTATCGCCGTCGCGATGCGCTCGACGTCGTCTGGCACGAGGGACTCGTGAACGACCTCTGCGCCCGCCGCGACCAGGCGCTCGCGCATCGCGGGGCCGCTCTCATCGGCACGCTCGCCGGCCGCGCCTCTGGTGCTGACCGTGATGATCCCCGCCCGGAGGGTCACGAAGCCCGGTACGTCCCCGATTTTCCGCCGGTCTTCTCGACGAGCCGGATATCCGTGAGCATCGCGCCGCGCTCGACGGACTTGAGCATGTCGTAGAGGGTGAGCCCGGCGACGGAAACGGCGGTGAGTGCTTCCATCTCAACGCCGGTGCGCGCGCTCGTCGCGACCGTCGCCTCGATCTCGACGCCGTCGTTTCCGAGGACGAGCTCGACCGAGGCATGTGTGAGCGGGAGCGGATGCGCCAGCGGAATGAGCTCGCTCGTGCGCTTCGCCGCCATGATCCCCGCGAGGCGCGCGGCGGCGAGCACGTCGCCTTTCGGCATCGCGCCGTCACGCACGAGCGCGAGCGTCGAAGGCGAGACGCGCAGCAAGCCGCGGGCGACGGCGCGCCGCTCGGTAACGGCCTTCGCGCCGACGTCGACCATCCGCGCGGCACCCTTGGAGTCGATGTGCGTGAGCTTCTTTTGCGCCGGACCCATCTTGGTCAATCTCGCGGCTGCGCCGCGGAGAAATGCTCAAGCTGGTGGTTTCGCTCGTCGCGAGTGAATCGCTCCTCGCTCATCTTGTTTAATCTCGATCTTGCGGTCATCTTGTTACCTCAGGCTGCTCGGTCAGGATCACGTCGACGAGCTCGCCCTTCTCGATCCGCGATGGGCCGACCGGCAGATCGATGAGGCAATTCGCGAGCGACATCGAACGGAGGATTCCCGAGCCCTGTGGTCCGGTGAGGCGAACGGTGCCGGCCTCGGGATCAAAAATGCCGCGCGCGAAGAAGCGCAGCGATCCGATCTTGTCGACCGGCTCGACCAGGCGCGCTTTGGCCCGCGGCCGCGCCACGTTCGCGCGCCCCTGCATCCGAAGGAGCGCCGGGCGGACGAACATCTCGAAAGTCACGAGCGCGGACACAGTGTTTCCGGGCAGTCCGAAGATCGGCACGCGGCGGTCACCGTCCCGGAGCTCGCCGAACGCGAGAGGACGGCCCGGCCGGATGGCGATCGCCCAGAAGTCGATCTTGCCGAGCTCGGCGAGCACCGGCTTCAGGTGATCGTGGTCGCCGACCGACACGCCGCCGCTCGTCACGATGGCGTCCGCCGCGATCCCTTCGCCGAGAGCCGTTCGCAGCGCATCGGGCGAGTCAGGGACGATGTCGCGGACCCACGGCTCGGCGCCGGCGGCTCGGACCGCCGAGGCGAGGGTATATCGATTGGAGTCGCGGATCTGCCCGCGCTCGAGGGGTGCATCGAGGTCGACGATCTCGTCCCCCGTGGAGAACACGGCGACGCGCGGACGCTTCCGCACGAGGACCTGAGCGCGACCGACCGAAGCCAGCAGGCCGATCTCGGCGGCCCGCAGGACGGTGCCTGCGTCGAGGATCCGCTCGCCTTTCTTTAGATCTTCGCCGGCCTCGCGGATCGAGATCCCCTTCGGCGTCGCCGCCGTGATCGTCACGACGTCGCTCGCGTTGTCGCTGTCTTCGACGCGAACGACGGTGTCGGCGCCATCCGGCATCGGGGCGCCCGTCATGATGCGCATCGCCTCGCCGGGCCCGACGTCGCGATCGGGGAATTCGCCCGCCGCGACCTCACCGACGACCCGAAGCTCGACCGGCGCCGATGCGACGTCATCGCCGCGCACTGCGTACCCGTCCATCGCGGAGTTGCGAAAGGGCGGTACGTCGCGGTCGGCCGCGACGTCCTCCGCGAGCACCAGCCCGAGGGCATCGAGGAGCGGCGTCTCCACGGCGGCGAGCGTCGGTACGCCCGCGAGGATGCGCGCGAGCGCGTCGTCCGCGCTCATGAGCTTCGGCGCAGGCTTCGCTGAGGTTGCGCTCTTCATTGCCGCGAGTTTAGGCCGGGTAGACGCTGATCTCGGTCGCCTTCACGCTGACCCAGACCTCGCCTCCCTCCGCGAGATCGAGCTCTCGCACCGCGGCCGGGGTCACCTCGGCGACGATCGGCATCTCCCCTTCGATGCCGACACGTACCCGATCGCCTTGGAAGTCGAGCGCCGACGCGTGGCCGCGCCAGACGTTCCGCGGCGACCCCTCGGGACGGGCGCGATGGAGCGCGACGGCACGGGGGTGAACCGTGGCGAAGACCTCGCCGTCGACACCGTCCGCCGACTGGATCGCGGCGCCGCCGCGCAGAGCGACATGTCCCGCCGTCGCGATGCCACGAAAGAGGTTCACGCCGACGAGGTCGGCCACGTACCGCGAGCGCGGCCGCCGCGTGACCTCGGCCGGAGAACCCGTCTGAACGACGCGGCCGGATTCGAGGATCACCAGTCGATCCGCGAGCGCGACCGCTTCGAGCGGATCGTGCGTGATCACGATGCGTATCCCGTCGAACGACGCGAGATGGCGCCTGAGATCCCGCCGGACCGCGCCGCGCGCGGACGCGTCCAGCGCGGCGAGCGGCTCGTCCAAGAGAAGCAGGCGAGGTTCAGTGGCGAGCGCGCGCGCGAGAGCGACGCGTTGCGCCTGCCCGCCCGAGAGCGCACGCGGCCTCGCCTCCTTGTACGGGCCGAGGTCAAGCCGATCGAGCCAGGACTCCGCAGCGGCACGCGCGTTCTTCGTCGACGCGCCGCGCGCGCGAAGACCGAAGGCCACGTTCTCGAGCGCGGAGAGATGCGGGAAAAGCAGGTAATCCTGGAAGACGACACCGATCGGACGGCGCTCCGGAGCGAGATGGATGCCGGTCGACACGTCGTCGAAGACGACCTCGTCGAGCGTGACGCGGCCGGCATCCAGCGGGACGAGTCCGGAGAGGGCGCGAAGGAAGGTCGTCTTGCCGGCGCCGTTCGGTCCCAGCACCGCGACGATCTCGCCCGCCGCCACGTCGATCGCGACGTCGAGATCGAGAGTGCCGAGCCGGACAGCGATCTGGGCTCTCAGCATCAGAACGCGCGCAGGTAGCGATCGCGCATCGCGACCAGGATCGCGAGCGACACGGCAAGCAGGACGACGCTCAACATGATCGCGACCTCGGGTCGCGTCTCGAGGGCGATATAGACGGCGAGCGGCAGCGTCTGCGTCGTCCCAGGCAGATTGCCGGCGAATGTGATCGTCGCCCCGAATTCGCCGAGCGCCCGTGCCCAGCACAGGACGGCGCCGGCGAAGACCGAGGGCGCGATGAGAGGGAGCGTCACGCGCCGGAACACGATCCACCGCCCCGCGCCGAGCGTGCGTGCGGCATCCTCGTAGCGGCGATCCATGGATCGGAGCCCGGCCTCGACGGTGAGGACCAGCAACGGCATCGCCACGAAGGTGGCCGCGAGGATCGCGCCGAACGTCGTGAACGGGAGGCGGATCCCGATCGCGTCGAGGGCTTGACCGAAGAGGCCGCGCCGACCGAAGGCGAAGAGGAGCGCGACGCCGCCGACGACTGGGGGCAGGATCATCGGCAGCGTGGTGAGCGCGCGGATTAGGTCCCGTCCGCGGAACGGAACGCGCGCGTAGATCCAGGCGAGGGGAACGCCGAGCAGAAGGGCGAGGGCGGTCGCCGCGAGCGAGATGACGAACGAGAGCCGGAGCGCGGTCAGCGCCTCGGGTGTCGTCAGCTCGCCCAGCGCGCTCTGCCACGGCGCGCGCGCGAGAAGCCCTGCGAGCGGCAAGATGAAGAAGGCGACTCCGACGATCGCCAGCGCGGCGAGAAGCGCGGGCGGCCGTTCGGAACTCATGGTCTCGAGAAGCCGAAGCCGGCAAGGATCTTCTGCCCCTCCGGCGAAGTCAGATAATCGATGAACTGACCCGCGAGCTGCGGGTCCTTCGCACCCTTCACCACGGCGATCGGGTAGCGCGCGACCACCTGCTGCTGATCCGGGATGGCGACGCCGGCCACGCGGGCCGCCGCCGACCTCACGTCGGTCACGTACACGATGCCGGCGTCGGCCTCGCCGAGGCTGACCTTATTGAGCACCGCACGCACGTCGACCTCCTGGCTCACCGGCCTGGCGGTGACACCGGCTTTGGCGAGCGCCTCAAGCGCGTACTTGCCCGCCGGAACCGTCGGTGCGGCGAGCACCAGGACGATGTCAGGTCGCGCGAGGTCCGCGAGGCCGGCGATCCTCTTCGGGTTTCCGGTGGGCACCGCGATCTGGAGCTCGTTCGACGCGAACGTCCGGGGGCTCTTCGCGAGACCGGCGTCGAGGACCTTCTGCATGTTCGCCTCATCTGCGGAGGCGAAGACGTCCGCGGGCGCCCCGTTTGTGATCTGCGTCGCGAGCGTCGACGACGAGCCGAAGTTGAAGATGAAGCGAACGCGCGTGTTCGTCTTAGTGAAGTCATCGCCGGCTCTCGCGAAAGCATCGGTGAGCGATGACCCGGCGAAAACAGTGACGTCCGTGATCTGCGGCGTCTCGGTCCGCGATGGCGAGACGCACGCGGTGAGCAGGAGCGCGATGGCGAGGACTCCTCGCACGATCCTTAGATCGAGCCGCGAGCTCGTTGTGCGATCTCGACGATCACGTTCGTCGCCTTCACCACGCAGACCACACTCACTCCGGCCGCGAGCGCGAGCTCTGTGGCGGCCTCCGCGGTCATGAGGCTGACGAGGCGATGTGGTCCCGCCTGCACCTCGACGACCGCGGCGACGCGGTCCTTCTCGACCCTCGTGACTACCCCCACGAACCGGTTCCGCGCGGATTGCGCGACGATCGCTCGATCGGGCTTGCGTCGCTTCGCTTGTAGCCGCCGCACGTCCTCGACGCTGACGAGGCGCTGACCGCCGGGCGACCGGCGGACGCGGAGGCGGCCCGCGGCCTCCCAGCGTCTCAGCGTGTCGACAGAGACGCCGATGAGCTCGGCGGCCTCCCCAACGCGGAGGTTTCCATCCCTAGGCTTTCTGGCGTTCAGTCGTGAAGTTATCTATGTATTCTATGACGACGCACTACCGCCCGCTGGTGAGCTGGCGCTGCCCTCGATGTACGCCGCCTAATCAGGCGGCATCGCGTCGATCGTTGTCGCCGGCGAGAGCCGCCTCGGCCTGCCGCAGCAACACGGTCGTCGTCGCGACTTCATCGCTCCAGGTCGCCGCGCCGGCCCGCACGTTCCAGCGAGCCGTTCCGAACGCGCGGACCGTGGATGTCATCGTGCGCATGAGCTCGTCGAGCCGAGCACGCACCAGCGTGCGAAGACGTTCTGCGCGCGCGGCGTCACGGCCCGTGGGCGCGAGCGCGGCCACCCCTGAGTCGCCGTAGCGGTACGCGCTGACATCGCCGCCGAGCAACGTCGCGGTCGCCCCGAGTGTCGCTCGTATCGCTCGATGCACCATCGCCCGGCGTGTCGCCTCGCCGACACCCTCGACGTCGAGCTGCGCGAGGACCACCGCGAACGTCGGTCCGCCGTCTTTGGCCGCCGCGATCCGCTCACGGACCGACGCGACGAGCACCCGATCGAGGTATGCCTCGGCGACGGGGCGCTCGCGCGGCGGGGCCACCTGTGCGACGACCGGGAACGGTCGCGGCTCGGCATCTCCGAGGAGCCGGACCAGCGTGGGCAACATCTCGGCCCATCGCTCGCGCTCCTGAACCCGCTCGGCCGCGCCGAGCGATGTGAGGCAGACATTCGCGGCGGCGGCGGGCGCGATATAGCCGCCCTCGATCAGCGACTGCAGGGCCCGGCCGAAAGCGCCCGCCGCAAAGGGCAGCCTCTCCGCGGCGGGCGCTTTCGGCAGGGCCCTGCAGTCGCTGATCGAGGGCGGCTATATC
>VBEU01000008.1 GCA_005883775.1 Chloroflexota bacterium
GAAGCGGACGCGCACAGCCTGGCGCTTCCCGATTTGGACCAGCGGCTCGCCTTTGACGGGCACCTTCGTATCCGCCGTCGCCACCGCGCCGTCCACGCGCACCCCGTTCTGGGCAACGAGGTGACGTGCCTCCGTCTTGCTCTTTGCGAATGCCGCGACGATCAGGTCCACGATGCCGACCTCCTTCTGCCCGTTCACCGTGAAGTCGACGGTCGGTGCGGCATCGGGGGCGGCTCCTTCCTTGTGCACTCGATCGAACTCGCGCTCCGCCTCATCGGCCTCGGCGGCCGAGTGGAGCTCGGTGGTGATCGTGCGCGCGAGCTTCCGTTTGGCCTCGCGAGGGTGCAGCTCCTTGCGCGCAAGGGCGTCCAGCGTCGAGCGCACTTCTTCCATCGGGAGCACGGTTGCCCATTCGAAGTAATGCGACATCAATTTGTCGTCGATCGCCATCACCTTTCCGTAGACCTCGCTCGGTGGGTCGACGAGCCAGATGCTCTGCGCGGGTTTGGACTTGCTCATCTTCTCGCCGTCGAGTCCCTCGAGCAGCTCGACGATGAAGACAGACTGCGCCGGCTGACCGACCATCTCCTGAAGCTCTCTGCCCGTCAGGATGTTGAAGAGCTGGTCCGTGCCGCCGAATTCCACGTCGGCTTGGATGGCGACGGAGTCGTATGCCTGCAGTAGCGGGTACAGCAGGTCCTTGATGGGGATCGCGGTCTTTTTGTCCAAGCGCTTGCGGAACTCCTCGCGTGCGAGGATCTGCTGGGCGGTGAAGCGCGCCGTCAGCTGGATGACGTCCCGCAGACCGAATTTCCCGAACCACTCGTCCTGGAGGACGATCCGGGTGTTCTCGCGAGGGACGATGAGATGGAACTGATCGAGGTATGTCTGCGCGTTGCGCATCACCTCTTCGCGCGATTTGAGCGGCCGGCTCTGGTCGAGATCGCTCGGGTCCCCGATCTGCGTCGTCCAATCCCCCACGATGAGCACGATCTCGTGGCCCCATTGCGACAGCTTTCTTAACTTGCGTAACGAGATCGCGTGACCGAGGTGGAGATTCGCGTGCGTCGGGTCGAAGCCCTGCTTGATACGCAACTGACGCTCGCCCGAGGCGAGCGCTGAGCGGAGATCGCCGAGCACGCTGACAGCGCTGACCCCGCGCGTGAGGAATTCATCGAGCTCGCGTTGTTCTGGACGTGTCGGCACGTTCACAGGATACGTTTGGTGGCCGCTACCATGAGCGCATCCTGCGTTCGAAGACCACGCATGACCACGCGCTCCGGCGCGGGGCATATCGCTCGAAGCGGCGCCGGGGCGGCGGAGCGTTCAGCGGTTGGCGCCTCGCTCTGCCGTCGGGACTCTTCGCCATCATCATCGCGACCGGTGCGCTCCTCCTCATCGGCGCCGGTGCGGCGCTCGCATTTTTCGCTGGTGATCTCCCCTCCCCGCAGGACCTCGCGAAGGATCCCCTTGCGCAATCCACGAAGGTCTACGACCGCACCGGCACTCAGCTCCTCTACCAGTTCTCGGAGGAGAACCGCGAGGTCGTGAGCTACGAGGAGATCCCGCAGGTGCTCATCGACGCGACCGTCTCGGCCGAGGACAAGAGCTTCTGGACGAATCCCGGCGTGGACATCCTCGGGACCATCCGCGCCGTGGTCTCGGACGTGACCGGCCGCAGCACCGGGCAGGGCGGCGCGTCGACGATCACCCAGCAGCTCGTGAAGCAGCGCATCGTCGGCAATGAGGTCTCGCTCAAACGGAAGATCCGCGAAGCGATCCTCGCGGTCGAGGTGACAAACACCTATTCCAAGCAGCAGATCCTCGAGCTCTACTTCAACCAGATCTACTACGGGAACCAGGCGTACGGCGTGAAAGCCGCGGCGCAGACGTACTTCGGAAAGTCCGACCTCTCAAAGCTCACGCTCGCGGAGGCCGCGCTGCTCGCCGGTCTCCCGCAGGCGCCGTCGGTCCTCGACCCAACGCAGGCGGACAACGTCGACCGCGCCGCCGAGAGGCGCGCCTACGTGCTCGGCCAGATGGTCGACACCGGCGCGATCACGCAGGCCGAATCGGACGCCGCGGGTACCGAGGAGATCAAGGTCGCGGGTCCGCCGGTCGCGACGATCAAGGCGCCGCACTTCGTTTTCCAGGTGCGTAACCAGCTCGCACAAATCCTCGGCGGCGACGAGGCCGCAGTCTCGCGCGGCGGCTATCGGATCACGACGACGCTCGACATGACCAAGCAGGAGATCGGCGAGCGGCAGGTCCGCGAGTGGGTCGACCTGCTGCACAACCGCAACGTCTGGAATGCCGCGCTCGTCTCGATCGATCCGCGGACCGGCGAGGTCCTCACGTACGTCGGCTCGGTCGATTACAACAACCGCGACGATCCACGGGTCCAGGGTCAGTTCGATGTCGCCGGCATCGGCCTCCGCCAGCCGGGGTCGTCCTTCAAGATGTTCAACTACGTCACCGCGCTCAAGAAGGGCGCAACGGCGGCCACCGTTGTCGTTGACGCGCGCACGGACTTCGGCGCTAAGGCCGACCCGACCCGCATGAGCCCGGCAGCCTGCGGGTACTGCCCGGAGAACGCGGACCTTCAGTACCACGGCCCGGTCACCATGAGGCAGGCGATCCGCGAGTCGCGGAATGTCCCAGCCGTGAAGTTCCTCGCGGAATATTCCGGGATCGAGGACACGATCCAGACCGCATCCGACCTGGGCATCACGACGCCCATCGATCCCGCGACCATCGGCCTCTCGCTCACGCTCGGCGCCAAGGAGGTCCATCTCGTCGACATGGCGAGCGCGTACGGCGTGCTCGCGAACATGGGCTTGCGGGTGACGCCGACCTACATCCTCAAGGTCGAGGACTCGCGCGGGAATCTGGTGTGGGAGCACAAAGACTACGAACAGAAGCGCGCGCTCGACGCCGGGATCGCGTGGATCATGACCGACATCCTCAAGGACACCACCCAGCCGTCGAAGGACTTCATCTTCGGTGCGTGGACGAACATCGGACGCCCCGCAGCGCTGAAGACGGGTACGACGGACAACCTGAAGGACGTCTATTCCGTCGGCTACGTCCCGACCCTGGTGACCGGCGTCTGGATGGGGAACTCGAACGGCGAGAAGATGAGCACGGTCGACTTCGCGAGCGCGACCGGACCAGGCCAGCTCTGGCGCGATTACATGAAGGAAGCGCTCGCGGATACGCCAGCGACGGACTGGCCGCGGCCGGCCAACGTCGTCAGTGGGACCGTGGTGTCGGCGCCCGGTGCGTACGGCGGATACGGCTCCGGTCTCGCTCCGTCGGCCCTATCGCCGTTCTCCATGACCGAGTGGTTCATCAAGGGCACCGAGCCGGCGAAGACCGACGACTGGTTCGTCGCAGGTTGCCCCCAACCAGATGGCTCCGCGAAGGTGGCGATGAAGATCAACGACACGCGTGCCCCGGCGCCGTTCCAGCGGTACACCGACCAGTGGATCCGCGACGCGATCGCCGGCAAACATGCCTACAGCCGCTACACGTGGAACCTCGTGGGTCCGGATCCGTGCCCAACGCCAACGGCATCGCTCACGCCGGTGCCGACGCGGACCCCGGTACCGACACGGACGCCGGGAGGGCCACCGACGCTTCCGCCTTTCCCCACACCCACGCCCAAGAAGACCTAGACGGTGGGCATCGCGCCCAGGCCGACCGCGATCGTCGGCTGCGTCGATGCAGAAGGACGGATCCTGATCGTCAAGCAGATCGCAGGCCCCTTCGCAGGCGCGTGGCTCCTACCTGGCGGAAGTGTTGAGGGAAACGAGCGGCTCGAGGACGCCGCACGGCGCGAGCTGTTCGAGGAGACCGGCTATCGCCTCGACGACCTCATTCCCGTCGCTCAGTACGACGTCCGGAGCGCTCCTGCTGGCCGCTTCCATTTCCTCGTCAGTCTCTTCCGCGGCGGCGCGGTCTCCGGCACGCCGAGGCCCGAACGCGGCAGCGATGTCTCCTGGGCGGAGCCGTCGACTCTCGATCCGAACCCGAACCTGGCCCTGACCCTGCTCGACCTCGGACTGATCGAGCGCGATCGCGCAGAGATCCTTCGAGAGCTCGAGGAGAGCGGCGTCGAGATGCGGCGGCTCTCCTAAGTCAGGCGTAGCGGATGCGTGGGTCGAGGACCGCGTAGAGGACGTCGGCGATCAGGTTGAAGAGCACGACCAGGATGGCGAACAGGAACACGATCGCAGCGACGACCGGGGTGTCGCTCGTGCCGATCGAGCGAACCAGAAGCTCGCCGATCCCCGGGACGCGGAAGATCTGCTCGGTCACGATCGCTCCGGCGAACACCGCGGGGATCCCCAGAGCGACAAGGGTGACGACCGGGATAAGGCTGTTGCGCAGCACGTGTCGGAGGATCACGAGCCGCTCCGAGATGCCCTTGCCGCGGGCGGTCCGCACGTACTCGAGCGGCAGGTGCTCGAGCATCTCGGCTCGGATGAAACGGGCCAGCGCGGCGGTGTTGAAGAGCGTCAGCACAGCGATCGGCATGATCGACTGCTTGAGTTGATCGACGAACGAGGCGAGATCCTTCACTTTGAGCGTCGAGTCGTAGATGAACGGGAACCATCGCAGGTTGATGCTGAAGATGATGATCAGGAGGAGGCCGGTGAAGAACGTCGGCACCGAGAAGCCGATGAACGCGAAGGTCGTCGCGGCGTGATCGAACAGGGAGTACCGCTTCACCGCGCCGAGCATGCCGATCGGAAGGGCGAGGAGCAGGCCCAGGATGTAGGCGACTCCGACGACCGCAAGCGTGTTCGGTAGCCGTTCGATGAGGAGACCGGCGACCGGCGAGTGGCTCCCGAAGGAGTATCCGAAGTCGCCCCGCAGCAACGCGAGGAGCCACTTCACGTACCGAATGTGCCAGGGCTGGTCGAGCCCAAGAGAGACGCGGATCTTCTCGCGGACCTCGGGCGGGACGTTGGGGTTGGCCGCAAACTGGGCGAGCGGGTCGCCGGGCGCCAGTGCGAGGATCGCGTAGACGACGAAGCTGATGATCAGCAGCGTCGGGATCGCGATCAGGAGGCGGCGCGCGACATATCGGCCCACTTGGGTCGGATACCGCTATCTCCGGCCCGAAGTTCAGCCAGCGCGGGCTAGAGCGTGACGATCGTCGCGCCGTCACCGCCTTCGGACGGCCCGGCCGGCTCGTGCGCCCGGACCAGCGGGTGGCTACTGAGGGCGGCACGTATCGCCGTCCGCAGCGCCCCTGTGCCTTTTCCATGGATAACGCGAAGACGCCCGACTCCGGCGACCGCGGCGTCGTTCAGATACCGGTCGAGCACGGCGAGCGCCTCGTCGGGTCGCGCGCCGCGGATATCGAGCTGGAGTGGAACGCTCGCCGCCGAACCGTGGACGACCGGACGGTCCGACCGGAGCGGTGCTCCGACCGGTTCCGGCGCGGGCCGCAGCTGCGTCGCCGGGACCCGCAAGCGGACAGCGCCGGCGGCCACTTCCGCCATGCCGCGGTCATCGACCGCGAGGAGTGTCCCTGGCTCGGCGAACCCTTCCACGAGCACCGGGGCGCCGACCGCGATCGGCACCGTCAGGGGGGCCGCGGCCGGCGACGTCGCGGCCGCTCGGACCGACTCAGCTTCCGCGAGCGCGGCGCGCGCCTCGTCGACGAGGTTCCGTTTGGCGGCGCGATCGCGCGCCTCCTCGGCTTGGCGCAACGCGCGCCGTGCTTGCAACAGGAGCTCGTCGGCTTCCGCCCGGGCGCGGCGCAGCGCGCGCTGCGCCTCGTCGCGGACCCGGTCGGCCTCGCGCCGCGCTTCGACCGTGGCCTCCGCCGCGTCGGCGGCGGATACGCGCGCCTCCTCGAGCGCGCTGCCAAGCTCGGTCCGCTGTCGCTCCGCCTCGAGCAAGGTGCGCTCGAGCGAACGATGAAGCTCGGAGAGGTGGGTATCGGCGCGCCCGAGGACGCTCCTATCCAGCCCGAGCCGCTCCGCGATCGCGAATGCGTTGGACGCGCCGGGTAGGCCGAGCCTCAAGCGGAACGTCGGCCGCAGGGTGTTCGAATCGAATTCCATGCTCGCGTTCCGCACGCCCGGTGTGTTGAGCGCGAAGGCCTTGAGCTCGGGGTAATGGGTCGTCGCCGCGGCAAGCACGCCACGCTCGAGGAGCGTCTCGAGCACCGCCATCGCGAGCGCCGCGCCCTCATCCGGGTCGGTGCCCGCGCCGACCTCATCGAGAAGCGCGAGGTCGCCGCGCTCCGCCTCGGCAAGTGTTGCGACGACGTTCCGAAGATGCGAGGAGAACGTCGAAAGCGATTGCGCGATCGATTGCTCATCGCCGATGTCGGCGAAGATGCGGCGGACCACTGGCACGCGCCCGCGGTCCGCGGGAATGGCGAGACCGCACGCTGCCATCGCGGTCAGCAAGCCGATCGTCTTGAGCGTCACAGTCTTGCCCCCGGTATTCGGACCGGTGACGACGAGAACGCGGAACTCACCGCCGAGGCGCACGTCGATGCCGACGACGGCGCCTTGCTCCACGAGGAGCGGGTGGCGCGCGTCGACGAGATCGAGCACGCCGTCGGCGTTGAGCTCGGGCCGGGTCGCCTGCAGCGAATCGGCATAGAGGCCTTTCGCGAGGATGAGGTCGAGGGCGGCGAGCGCCGCCGTCATCGCGTCAAGGTCTTCGCCCGACTTCTCGATGCGTCGTGAGAGCTCGTCGAGAACGCGTTCGACCTCGAGGCGCTCGGCAAGCTCGGCTTCGCGCAGCGTGTTATTGGCTTCAAGGATTTCAAGCGGCTCGATGAAGACCGTTTGCCCGCTCGCCGATTGGTCGTGAACGATCCCCTTGACCGCGGCCCGGTGCTCGGCCTTCACCGGCACGACGTAGCGCCCGCCGCGCTGCGTCACGATCGGATCCTGCAGGACCCGCAGCAGATCCGGAGAGTGAACCAGGGCGTCGAGACGCTGCTGAAGTCGCGCCTGGGCTGCGCGGAGGTTGGCGCGAAGCGAGCCGAGCCGACCGCTGGCCCGGTCGAGCACCTCGCCGGTCGCACCGATCGCGTTCTCGATCGCGACGGCAACGTCGACGGGCGGTCGCGCGAAACGCGCGCGCGCGGCGAGTGGCGGGTACGGGTGAACGTCCGCGAACAGGCGCTCGGCGGCGCGCACCGTGTCTGCTACCGCGATGAGCTGTACCGGATCGAGCGCGCCGCCCAGCTTCGCGCGCCGCAGCGCGTCGCGGACGTCGCGTGCGCCGCGGAGTCCGCTCGACGGGCTGGCGCGAAGGAGATTTCGCGCCGCCGCGGTCTCTTCTTGAAGCCGCTCGGCCTCGCGGAGGTCGGTCGTCGGCAAGAGCGCCTCGGCGAGCTCTCGCCCCGGGGCGAACGCGGTGCGCTCGGCGACGAGACTACGGATCGCGGGGAGCTCGAGCCGATTGAGTGCGCCCTCGTTCAAGACCGTGACACCCCAGGCGAACCGCGGACGTACAGCCGCCAGGGCTTGGTCGTCGTGGCGTGCTCCCGCAGCCCGATGCGGACGGACCGCATCACCCGTGACGGCGGGACGGCCGGCGCGTCGTGGATCGAGAGCGTCGATTCCACGAGGTCGAGGTTGGTGTGCGCGGTGGTCAATCCGAAGGAGCGCGCGAGCTTGCCCGGCCCCGCCAGCGCCCGAGGCGCGAGGTCATCGAATCCGGCGACCGGTTCGGCCCCTCGCAGCAGGACCGCGCCGGCGATGCCCTCGCGCTCGGTCACCACGTTGAGGCAGTGGTACATGCCGTACACGAAATACACGTAGCTCCTTCCGGGAGGGCCAAACATCGGCGCGGTCCGAGGCGTCAGGCCGCGATACGCGTGCGACGCTGGGTCCCGCCCGCCGAGATACGCCTCCACCTCGACGATCCGAGCCGCCTTCGTCCACCCGGACCCTTCCAGGGTAAGGACTTTTCCGAGGAGTTCCCGCGCCACTCGGAGGGTCGATCGCGCGTAGAAGTCCCGCGGAAGGCGCCGGCCGGGCAAGGCGCCCGCGCCCCGATCAGCCGCCTTTGCGTGGATCGAGCGCGTCTCGCAGACCGTCACCGATGTAGTTGACCGAGAGAACGGTGAGGAAGATCGCGAGACCCGGGAAGAGCGCGAGGTGCGGCGCCAGGTCCAGGTAGTTCTGCGCGTCGAAGAGCAGGCGTCCCCACGTCGGAACGTCGGACGGGAAGCCCAGCCCAAGGAATGAGAGGGTCGATTCGAGAATGATCGCGCCGCCGACGCCGAGAGTGGCGGCGACGAGCACCGAGCTGAGCACGTTCGGAAGGATGTGCTTGGTGATGATGCGCAGGTCGGTCGCGCCGACGGCGCGCGCCGCCTCCACGAACTCCTTGTTCTTGAGGGAGAGGAAGTTCGCGCGCACGAGCCGGGCCACCGGCATCCACGTGAGGATCCCGATGACCGTCACGATCATGAGGAAGATGCCGACCTCCGGTCCGAAGAGCTTCCGCAGCGTGTCGCGGAATAGGAAAATGATGATGAGCAGAAGCGGCAGGATCGGGAGCGACAGGAAGAGGTCGGTGATCCGCATGAGGGGGTTGTCGAGGCTCTTGAAGTAGCCCGCCAAAGCGCCGAACGCCGTACCCAGGGTGATGGCGAGGAGGACGGCGGTGATCCCGACGGCGATCGACACGCGGCCGCCCCAGAGCACACGCGCGAGCATGTCGCGACCGAGGTCGTCCGTTCCGAAAGGATGCGCGACCGACGGACCCTGGATGGCGCGCCCGAAGTCGATCCCGTTGATCGGGGTCGTGTAGAT
The DNA here is from genome assembly GCA_005883775.1 of Chloroflexota bacterium. Taxonomy (GTDB): domain Bacteria; phylum Chloroflexota; class Limnocylindria; order P2-11E; family P2-11E; genus 3-1-20CM-2-70-9. The sequence continues at coordinate 8,802 of VBEU01000008.1, forward strand.
GAACGGGCCGATCGTGGTGCCGAGGATGAGGATGATGAGTGTCACCATCCCGGCCATCGCGAGCGTGTGACGCCTGAACTGGTACCAGGCGTCCTTCCAGAGCGACCGCGAGGGGCGGAGCATGTCCGCCGTCGCGGCCGCGGGCATCTTTCGGACGTTGGCGGTCGTCGCCATCAGGCGTACCTGATCCGGGGGTCGAGCACGGCATAGAGGACGTCGGCGATCAGGTTGAAGAGGACGACGAGGACGGCGAACAGGAACACGATCGCGGCGACCACCGGCGTGTCGCTGTCGTTGATCGAGCGAATGAGGAGCTCGCCGATCCCCGGAACGCGGAAGATCTGTTCGGTCACGATCGCGCCGGCGAAGACCGCCGGCACACCGAGCGCGACCAGTGTCACGACGGGAATGAGGCTGTTGCGCAGAACGTGACGCACCACGACGAGGCGCTCCGCGATGCCCTTGCCTCGGGCGGTGCGCACGTAATCGAGCGGAAGGTGTTCGAGCATCTCGGCGCGGATGTACCGCGCCAGCGTCGCCGTGTCGAATAAGGCAAGGACGATGATCGGCATGATGGACTGCTTCATCTGGTCGATGAGCGACGCGAGGTCCCTCACCTTGAGCGTTGAGTCGTAGATGAATGGGAACCAGTGCAGGTTGATGCTGAACACGATGATCAAGAGCAAACCGGTGAAGAAGGTCGGCACGGAGAAGCCGATGAAGGCGAAGGTCGTAGCGAGGTGGTCGAAGATCGAGTAGCGCTTCACGGCCGAGATCATCCCGATCGGCACTGCCAGGGCGACGCCGAGGACGTACGCGACGCCGACCACGGCAAGCGTGTTCGGGAGCCGCTCGACGAGGAGATTGATCACGGGGAGATGGCTCATGAACGAGTACCCGAAGTCACCTTTGACGAGCGCGATGAGCCACTTCACATATCGGACATGCCAGGGCTGATTCAGCCCCAGCTGTTCGCGGATGTGCTCGCGGACTTCGGGTGGCACGTTCGGATTCGTCGCGAACTGACTGAGCGGGTCGCCGGGGGCAAGCGCGAGGATCGCATAGACGACAAAGCTGATCACAAGCAGGGTCGGGATGGCGATCAGTAGTCGCCGAATGATGTATCGCCCCACGCTACCGGCTCCTCACCCCATC
>VBEU01000223.1 GCA_005883775.1 Chloroflexota bacterium
CTTGCACCGGAGCTGGCGCCGGAGCTCTCGGTCGAGCGCAACGCGCTCCTCTGGTTTGAGCCGGTGGCCGAGCGCGAGGCGTTCGCGCGTCTTCCCGTCTACATCGTCCAGGACACCGACCGCATCTTCTACGGCTTCCCGTACGTCGAAGGGCAGGGCGTGAAGGTCGCGGGGCTTCACTTCGGGGACAGGGCGGATCCCGACACGGTCGATCGCACGGTTTCCGCCGGGGACGAGGAGCGCGTGCGCGCGTGGCTGCGCCGGCGGATGCCGCTCGCGAATGGTGTGCGCCGCGACGCGAAGGTCTGCCTGTACACGAACACGCCCGACGCGCACTTCATCGTCGACCGCCTCGCCGACCATCCGAACGTCGTCGTGGCGTCGGCGTGCTCCGGCCACGGCTTCAAATTCTCGAGCGTGATCGGCGAGATCCTCGCGGATCTCGTGCTCAAAGGCGAGACGCGCCATCCGATCGGCTTTCTCTCGGCGAGGCGCCTCGTCCACGGATAAGCGGCCCGATCGCAGGCACGAACTCCTAGCGACCCCGTAGTACTTCCAAGCTCAGCATCGGACGACGGGCGACCACCCGCCCCACATGCTTCCCCACAAATGCGCGGTTCCGCACGCGTCGTCGTCATCGTCGTGGGCTTCTTGTTGCTCTCGCTCACCGCGTATGCGCGCTTCGCGCCGCTTGACGCGCCGGAGTCGCGCGGGGTGGTGCCGGGCACGGTCGTCCTCGATGCGCGTGGGAACGTGCTCGAGCGCGATGCGAGCGCGGGTCTGCGCATCCCGACGACCGTCGACCGCGTCGCGCCGCGGATGCTGCAGGCGACGATCTCGGCCGAGGACCGCCGCTTCCTGCAGCACTTCGGTGTCGACCCGATCGCGGTCGCTCGCGCGCTCGCGAACACTTCCGCGCCGTCGGGCGCGTCGACGATCACACAGCAGCTGGCGCGGCGTCTTTACCTCGCGGACGACTCGTCCCCGCTCGCCGTGCGAAAGGTGCACGAGGCGCTCATCGCGCTCCAGCTCGAGGCGAATCGCTCGAAGGCCGAGATCCTCCAGCTTTACTTGAACGACGTCTACTACGGCCGCGGCGCGTACGGTGTCGAGGCCGCGGCGCGTGTGTATTTCGGGATCGGGGCAGCAAACCTTGATCTCGCTCACGCGGCGTATCTCGCCGGCCTTCCGCAGCGTCCGTCCGAGTACGACTCGGTGATCGACGCCGCGGCGCACGCCCGACAGACCTATGTGCTCGGGCGCATGGTCGACGACGGCTGGATCACCCGAGCGCAAGCTGACGCGGCGTCGGCCGAATTGATCGAGATCCTCCCGGCATCGCTACCGCCGATCGCACACCTGTTCGTCGCGTTCGCGCGCGCCGAGCTCGCGCGGCTGCGTCCGGACCTCGCCGGCCGCGACGGTCTCGTGATCGAGACCACGCTCGACGCGGGTCTGCAGTCCGAGTCGGAGCGCCTCGTGCGGCTCCGGCTCGCAACGCTCCGCGATCGCAACGCTACCGACGCGGCGCTCGTCGCGATCGAGCCGGGGACCGGGCGCATCGTCGCGTGGGTCGGGAGCGCTACCGACGGCGATCCGGCGCACGGCGGCGACATCGACATGGCGCGAACGCCGCGACAGCCCGGCTCGGCGCGCCAACTTCGACCGCACGTTCCACGGCGTCGTTCCGCTCCGCGTCGCGCTGGCGTCGTCGCTGAACATCCCGGCCGTTCGCACGCTCAACGCGATCGGGATCGACGCGATGCTCGAGATCACGCATCGCTTCGGTCTTTCGCTCGACGATGTCGAGAGCTACGGCCTCTCGCTGACGCTCGGCTCGGGCGAGGTGCGCCTCGTCGATCTCACCAACGCGTACGCCGCGATCGCTGCGGCGGGCCAGCTCGCGGAGCCGTTCGCGATCGCGCGCGTCCGCGACGGATCCGGCCAGGTGCTGTACGAGCGCATGCCGGCGACGACGCGACGTGTCCTCAGCCCCGAGCACGCGTACCTGCTTTCGGACATCCTCTCCGATCCCGACGCGCGGATCCCCGGGTTCGGCGGCGTTACGCCGTTCGACGTGCCCTTCCCCGCCGCGGTGAAGACCGGGACGAGCACCGGATTCCGCGACACGTGGACGCTCGGGTTCACACCGAATATCGCGATCGGTGTCTGGGTCGGCAACGCCGACGGCGCGCCGATGCTTGACCTCGCCGGGGTGGAGGGAGCGGGCCCCATCTGGCGGGATGCGATGATGGCGGCGGCGCTCTCGCGTCCGATGAGCCCGTTCGTGCGGCCCGCGGGGATCGTCGACGCGACGATCTGTTCGCCCACCGGCCTTCTCCCGGGGCCCGATTGCGCCGCGCCGCTGCGCGAGATCTTCGTTGCCGGCACAGTCCCGACTGAGCACGAGCGCTATTACTCGCGCGACGCGGACGGTCGCATCTGGATCGATCCACCGATCGAGGCTCGCGAGTGGGCGCGGGCGGCTGGGCTCGCGGTCCGCGTCGATGGCGCGAACGCCTCCAGCGAACTCGTTCGCATCCTCGCGCCCGCCGGCGGCACCTCCCTCTACTTCGCGCCGGAGCTGCGCGATCAGCACGTGGTCGTGCGCGCCGTCGCGGCGCGCGGTGTCGACCGCGTCTTCTTCGCGATCGACGGCATCGCCATCGGCGACGCGCCCGGCGCCGATCCGTGGGTGGTGTGGTCGCTCGTCGAGGGGAAGCACGTGCTGCGCGCAAGTGCGCATCTCGCGGACGGGTCCAGCGCGACAGCGACGTCGACATTCGAGGTGAAGAGATGAACGCGTCAACGATCCTGAAGGCGCTCCAGACACTCCAACCCGCGATCACCACGGTGCTCGTACTGAGCGTCGTGACTGCGAGCCTCCAGATCGCGACGCGCACGCCGAGCGCGATCCTCGGCGAGCCTCCGGCGTTCACGATCCTCCCGGACGGCGATGACGTCGCTCGGCTCTCGCCGGTAACGGTCACGTTCGCGAAATCCCCCGAGGAGCGCGCTCTGGATCAGCTCTTCCAAGTCGTCCCCGCGGTGAGCGGCAGCTACGCCTGGCTCACCCCCCGGACCGCTCTCTTCCAGCCCGACTTCCCCGGATTCCTGCGCGGCTCCACGTACACGGTCAGCGTTCCCCCGCGTCCCGAGGCCGGGCTGCCGCAGGCGATCGCGAAGAAGTTCACCGTGACGGGTCAGCTCACCGTCCAGCAGGTGATCCCCGGCGACGGCGACACCGACGTGCCGCTCGGCGCACAGATCTTCGTGCAGTTCTCCCGCGCGGTCGCGCCGCTCACGACGCTCTCGGCCCAGCGCACTGAGCCGGTCGTCCAATTCGAGCCGGAGCTGCACGGGACCGGCGAGTGGCTCAACACGTCGAT
>VBEU01000069.1 GCA_005883775.1 Chloroflexota bacterium
CATTGGCTGGGTCGGCAATCTGCGCAAAATGCGGCGCGCGCGGTACCCCAAACTGTGATCGTCGTCGACACCTCGGTGTGGGTCGAGTTCTTCCGCCGGCGTGACCATCCGGTCGTTACCACGCTCAAGGCGCTCATCGGTCGTGGAGCGGAGCTCGCGACCACCGAGGCAGTCCTCATGGAAGTATTCGCGGGCGCGCTATCCGCCGAAGACCTGGCACGCATCCGCTCTCAACTCGTGGCACTTCCGATCCTGCGGCTCGAGGGGCTCGCTGACTTCGAGCACGCAGCGCAGATCTACCGGACATGCCGCGGCGCGGGAAACGCCATCCGGAGCCATGTGGACTGCCTCATCGCGGTGCCGGTGATCCGGCACGGCGCCTCGCTTCTCCACAACGACCGCGACTTCGAGACGATCGCGCGCTACAGCTCCCTAAAGGTCGAGCGACCGTAGGGCTTACGGCCGGGGCTTGTCCTGCAGCCAGAGGCAGCCCATGGAGCGGCAATCGTGTGTGCGGTACGTGGCGTGGCGCGGGCGCCAGAGCATCAGCAGCATTCCCAGCGCCGTCAGGACGACGAACGCCAGAACGAACGCGATCTGGCCTTCGACCGTGAGCATGTCGAGAAGAGCGTTTCCCATTCCCTATTCCCCTTGCGTCTCTAACGGCACCCGCTTGCGCCGCGCTTCCTCAAGAGAAACTCTACCGCGCGATCGCGGCGCGTTCGGTGTCAGCCCGCGGTCAGCGCCCGACGCGTTTGCGTGCGTAGGCTCGGGTGTCTGCGTTCTCGACGAGGGCTTCGGCCGTGCGGCCGTCCATGGGATATGAGGAAACGCCCCAGGACCGCGCCGGCATCTTGATCGCGCCACCGCCCGGGAGCTTCACGTCGGTCCCGTCGAGGATCTCCATCAAACGGATGACCACCTTCTCGGCTTCCTCCCGCGGCGTGTCAGGCATCACGATCGCGAACTCATCGCCTCCGTATCGGGCCGGCACATCCTCCGTCCGCACCCGTTCCGTGATCGTCTGTCCGAGTACCCGAAGGACCTCGTTCCCGGCGAGATGGCCGTAGGTGTCGTTGACCTTCTTGAGCTCGTCGATGTCAAAGAACGCCACCGCCAGGGGCGATTGATGGCGCTCGGCGCGCGCGACCTCCTCCTCGAGGCGGTCGTAGAAGTAGCGGTAGTTGTGGATGCCGGTGAGCGCGTCGGTGTTCGCGGCGCGCTTCAGACGCTCGTGAAGCTCGGCGACCTCGATCTGCGCCGCGATCTGGGCGCCGACCGTCTCCATGAGGGTCAGGTCCCGCTTGCTGAAAGCGGCGACGGCCGGATGGCTCAGGACGAGCACGCCCACGGCCTGCCCGCGGGAGACGAGGGGCACGATCAGCTCGCTTCGGACGCGCGGGTCGCCGACGTACCGCGGATCGGCGCGCACGTCGTCGACGATCTGGCCCTCGCGGTGCGTGAAGACCCACCCGGAGATGCCCCGGTCGCTCGCGATTCGCGACGGAGAGTCGATCGCCGTCCACGCGCCGGCGACGGCGCGCGAGACGAGCTCGTCGGACTGCTGGTCGTGTAGCAGGATCGTGAGCGAAGCGCCCGGCACGGCCCGCTCCAATACGACGAGGGTGCGATCGAGGAGCTGCTGGAGGTCGAGGATCGTGTGGAACTCGGGCGTGAGCTCGGAGAGGATCGAGAGCTCGCGGCTCGTCGACGCGACCTCTTCCTCGGCGGCGTGGATGACCCCGCGAGCTTCGACCATTGAGATGAACGCGTTGACGACGGTCGGGTCGTAGTACGTGCCGGCGAAGCCTCTGATCTCCGCGAGCGCCTGATCCTCGCGCCGCGCGGGGCGATACGGCCGCTCGGCGAGCATCGACTCGAATGCGATCGCCACGGCAAGGATGCGCGCGGTGATCGGGATCTGGTCGCCGACGAGCGCGTCCGGATATCCCGTCCCGTCCCACCGCTCGTACGCGTGACGAACGATCGGCACAACCCCGCGAAGGAACCGGATCGACTCGAGGATGCGGGCCCCGAGGAGCGGGTGCTCCTGCATGATCTTCTTCTCTTCGGGCGTCAGCGGTCCGGCCTTCGACAGAATTGCGGCAGGGACGCCGATCTTGCCGAGCGAGTGGAAGAGCGACGCGTACCGGAGGTCGCGGAGCTCGTGCTCGCTCAGCTTGAGGCGCTCGCCGACGGCGACCGCATCCGCCGCGATCTTGCGCTGGTGGTCCTCGCGGTAGTGGTCGCGCGCCACGATCGTGGCCATGAGCGTCGAGACGGTCGAGAGGTACGCCTCGTCGAGCTCCCGGTACAGGCGGATCGAGCGCATCGTCGACGCGCCGACGCCCGCGAGGATCCCGATGAGCTCGCGCTCCTCGTCGGTGAACACATGCGCCTCGTGCCACGTGACGAAGAGCACGCCGATGGTCTGATCGGCGGAACGCAGCGGGTGCACGAGGAGGGCTTCGTGTCCGAACCGCTCGAGGAGCTTGCGCGTGTACTCGGGCGCGTCGGCGCGGCGCGAGAACGCCACCGGCTGGCCGGTGTCGAGCACGCGCGATATCACCGGCGAGCTCTTCGGGAGCGCGAGAACATCGCTCGTCGCCTTTCCGGTGGTGAACGCGAAGTCAAGCGTGTCGCCGCCCTTGTCGATGTAGACGGCGGACACGTCCGGCTTGAGGAGGTCGACGACTGATTCGGCGACGAGCTTCGTGACATCGACGAGCTCGGTCTTCTCCGAGATCGCGAGGCCGATCCGGTGTAGCTCGAACAGCCGGCGCGAGAGGGTCGCGGTGCGGTCGTGCAGGTTGGCCCGCTCGAGCGCGATCGCGGCTTCGTTCGCGATCGCGGCGAGGAGCTGCAGATCGCCTTCGTCGTAGGCGGTCGCGCGGCGGCTTTGCGCCGAGATCGCGCCGACGAACGCATCGCGCTGCCGGAGCGGCGCGACGATGATCGATTGCTCGACCACCGCGCCCCACGACTCGAGGTCCGGCAGGCCGAGGCGGCGGGCATCGCGCTCCACCTCCTTTAATAGGAGTGGGCCGCGCTCGACGGTCGCGCCGACGAGCGTGCCTGCCGTCGGCCGCTCGACCGGTTCGAGCTCTTTGCCGCCGTCGACGAGGAAGCGGTAGCGAACGGTCGCCCCATCCGGGCTGAGGGTGGCGACGAAGAAGTTGTCCGCGTCCATGACCGCCGCGACCTGGCGGTACACGTTGCGGAATACCTCGTTCGGGTCGAGCGAAGCACCCACCGCATGGCTAACTTCGACGAGCGTGGCGAGGAGGCGCGCGCGGCGCTCCGCGACGAACCGCGCGCGGATGTCGAGATAACCGAGAAGGAAGAGTGGCACGGCCGGAAGCAGGAACCAGGGCTGGATGAGGACGATCTCGATCGTGATGACCGCGGCGAGACCCCAGAGCAGCTGGGCGCGGCCGGTCCGGCCGATCCAGCTCATCGTCGATCTGGTCAGCCGCTCCGTGCCGAGGATGAGCTGTAGCGCGATGATCTGGCCGAGATCGAGAGCGACGAGCGCGGTCGCGGCGATCGCGCCGGCGACGATGACCTCACCGACGGTCCCGGTGATGCGATCGAGCATCGACATGATCACGAGCTGGAAGGACATGGCGGCCACGCCGGCGCTGATCGCCTGAGCGGCGGTGTTGCGGACGATGCGAATGAACGACTTGCGGGTGACGAGGTCGTTCACCAGACGGGCGGATCCGGCGATGAGCGCGAGCGTTCCCGGCGGAAGCAGCACCACACCCGCAAGGACCGCGACCTCGGACGCGGACAGCTCGACGTTCGTGGCGATGCGGATCGGCCGAAGGGACAGCAGGACGCAGAGCGCCCAGATGTAAAAGGCGACGGTGGGGGGCTCGTCACCGAGCACGTCCTGGACGCCGAGCGCCACGAACGGAACCGCGACCAGGCACGTGATCGCGATGAAGACGTACGCGCGCGCAGGGATCGGTCTCATCGTCGCCCTTCCAGCATTCCGAAACGTATTACCGGGTGGTTTCGGCCAGGAATCAGGTGGCTATCAGTCGCCTAGAGGGTCAGGATGGACCTTCGGTCGCCGGCTCGCGGAACCACCGCACGACGATCTTCTCGGGCCGGTCGACCTGTTGGTCGATCTCCCACCCCGCTCGCACGAGTCGGTCGACATCTTCCTGGTATTTGCGAACGTCCGCGTACTCGCGGACCATCAATTCGCGCTGTCCTGGACGGCCGGGTCGAAGCTCGCTCGGCGCGAGCACGCCACCGATCTTGGCCCAAAGCGATGGCTTCCGTTTCGGATCGACTCGCGTGGTCCCGCGCTTGAGTCGTTCGTCGATCGCATAACGCTGCGTCGAAAAGCGGGGTCTCTCGGTAACGGTCGGTTGCTCGCTGGCGGTTGGGCGCGGAATGTCTCTACCGCAGAACCGGCAAACGATCGCAGCATCCTGGATTTGTTCGGCGCAGTAGGGACATGCACGCATGGCCCTCTTAGGCTAGCGCGCTCATCGGCCTAGCGTGAGCGCAGCCACCTCTCGCCGAGGAGGATGGCGACGAACAGCACGGCGATGCCCAGGAATTCGCCCAGGCCTCCGCGATCGATCGCGGGCCGGATAACCGCGAGAAAAAGCAGCAGCGTCAGCACCGCCGCCGCGGTCGCCATGAACACCACACGAGCAGTCAAGCGGACGGCGGCTTGGGTTCGGGCGCCGCGAATTCGTCCTTCTTTCCGCGCACGCGGCGAAGCGCCCAGGCGATCGGGTCGTAGTGCGCGCTTACCACTCGCTCCTTGAGCGGGATGATCGCGTTGTCCGTGATGTGGATGTCCTCGGGGCAGACCTCGGTGCAGCACTTTGTGATGTTGCAGTAACCGAGGCCGTGCTTCGCGCGGATGAGATCGATGCGCTCGTTCGTGTCGAGCGGGTGCATCTCGAGCGCGGCCAGGCGTACGAAGAATCGCGGACCGGAGAAGCTTTCCTTGTTCTCCTCGTGGTCGCGGATGACATGGCAGACGTCCTGGCAGAGGAAGCACTCGATGCATTTGTGGAATTCCTGCACGCGCTCGACGTCTTCCTGGTACATCCGCCGCTTGCCGTCGGGATCCTTCGGCTTCGGCTTGAACGGCGGGATCGTCTTTGCCTTCTCGTAGTTGAACGAGACGTCCGTCACGAGGTCCTTGATCACCGGGAAAGTCTTGACCGGCGACACCGCGATCTCCTCGCCGGGGGAAAACTCGTTCATACGCGTCATGCACATGAGCTTCGGGTGGCCGTTCACCTCGGCGCTGCACGATCCGCATTTGCCGGCCTTGCAGTTCCAGCGCACCGCGAGGTCGGGCGCGTGGGTCGCCTGGATCCGATGCACGACATCGAGCACGACCATCCCGGGGTCCGACGGCACGGCAAACTCCACGAACTCGCCGCCTGAGGCGTCGCCGCGCCAGACCTTCATGCGGACCTCGCGCGCGACCGTCTCGGTGGTCATTCCTTGCCCCCGACCACCGCCGGCTCCGAACCGGTCGCGACCTTCTCGCCGGGCTTGTCCTCGCCGATGAGCGCGCGCAGCTCGCCGGGGACAGCCGGGATCGGCTCAGTCGTGAGGGTGAGCCTGCCATCGCGCTTTCGCGTGACCACGTTCTTGGTTCCCCACACCGGATCGGGCTTCGGGAAGTCCTCGCGAGTGTGGCCGCCGCGGCTCTCCTCGCGGACGAGCGCGCTGCGTGCCACCGTTTCGGACACGGCAATGAGGTTCTCCAGGTCGAGCGCGAGGTGCCACCCAGGGTTGTAGACGCGACCGCCCTTCACACCCGCGCGGGCGGCGCGTGCTCGCAGGCGCTCGAGACGCGCGAGCGCTTCCTCGAGCTCGTCGCGCCGGCGGATGATGCCGACGAGCTCCTGCATCGTGTCCTGCAGCTCGGCATGGATGGCGTACGGGTTTTCGTCACCGCCTCGCTCGAACGGCGCCGCGAAGCGCTGCGCGTACGCGCTTTGCTGTGCTTCGTCCGCGCGCGGCGCTGGAGTGCGCTTGCTGTATTCCGCCGCGGCCTGACCCGCGCGCTTGCCGAAGACGAGCAGATCCGAGAGCGAGTTTCCCCCGAGCCGGTTCGCGCCGTGCATGCCGGCCGCCACCTCGCCCGCCGCGTACAGGCCCGGCACCGTCGCGGCGGCAGTGTCCGCGTCGACGCGGATGCCTCCCATGATGTAGTGCAGCGTCGGACCGACCTCCATCGCCTCCTTCGTGATGTCGACGTCCGCGAGCTCCTTGAACTGGTGGTACATCGACGGCAGCCGGCGGCGGATGTAGTCGGCGGGCCGGCGCGACGCGATGTCGAGGAACACACCACCGTGCTCGGTCCCGCGTCCCGCCTTCACTTCGGTATTGATCGCGCGCGCGACCTCGTCGCGCGGGAGCAGGTCGGGCGTGCGCCGGTTGTTCTTCTTGTCCTCGTACCAGGCGTCCGCCTCGCGCTCGGTGTCCGCGGTGTCACTGCGGAAGAACTCGGGGATGTACTTGAACATGAAGCGCTCGCCCTTGCTGTTCTTCAGGGTGCCGCCGTCGCCCCGGACTCCCTCGGTCACCAGGATCCCCCGCACCGAGAGCGGCCAGACCATCGCGGTCGGGTGGAACTGGGTCATCTCCATGTCGATGAGATCGGCGCCGGCCTCGAGCGCCATCGCGATCCCATCGCCGGTGTACTCCCACGAGTTCGACGTGACCTTCCACGCTTTTCCGACGCCGCCGGTCGCGAGCACGACGGCCTTCGCGCCGAAGGCGATGAGCTTTCCGGACTGCCGCCAGTAGCCGATCGCGCCGGTCACGCGCTGGCCGTCGTTTAGAAGGTGGCGGAGCGTGCACTCCATGAAGACGTCGATGCCGTTCGCGACGGCGTGGTCCTGCAGCGTCCGGATCATCTCGAGACCGGTTCGGTCGCCAACGTGGGCCAGGCGAGCGTATCTATGTCCGCCGAAGTCGCGCTGGAGAATAAGACCGTCCTTCGTGCGATCGAAGAGCGCGCCCCACTCCTCGAGCTCGAGGACGCGATCAGGCGCTTCCTGCGCGTGCAGCTGCGCCATGCGCCAGTTGTTCAGGAGCTTTCCGCCGCGCATGGTGTCGCGGAAGTGCACCTTCCAGTTGTCCTCGGGCCACACGTTGC
>VBEU01000224.1 GCA_005883775.1 Chloroflexota bacterium
GGGTGGGCGGCAGTTTCCGAGGTCGGGGGTGCGGGCTGTGCCGCGTAGTACACGGTCATGCCGCCGCGCCGGTCGATCGGGATGACACGATCGCCGAGCAAGGCCGGGACGGTAAAGATGTCGCCCGCGCGGTGCGCCCCTTTGAGATCCGCGCGAACCTTGTCCGCCGCGGTCACGAGCGGGAGTGAGTAGTAGGTCGTGCCGTCCGGCCCCTCGATCTGGAGCTGCGCGTAGCGAACACGTCCGTCCGGATCCGGATGGATGTTCACCGCCGCGACGCCTGTGGCCGCCTCTCGCAGCACCGGAACAGGAAGCTGGACGATGGGATATCGCTCGGTGTGATCCCCGAGCGTCGCGGTGCCCGATCCCTGCATTGCGAGGAGCACGTTGCCGGCATCTCGGATCGCGGCGGCGAGGGTCCGGTCCTCTTCTGGGTTGACCGACGGATCGTAGAAAGCGACGTCGAACGCGATGACGCTCGCGTTCAGGGGGCGGAGGGCGCGAAGAAGGTCCGTGTACGCCTGGTGCGGGAGCGGGTACCGGCCGTACTGGGCGACCGTGGCATCGTCGAGAGCGACGATGGTTATCTGATTGCGGACGGTCGCGTTCCCGAGGTAGATGGCCTCGTCGTAGACCGCGGATTGAAGCGTCGTGTCGAAGAACTCACCTCGCAGAAGGAGGGCGCCGACGGCCAGTGCGAGGACCGCCAGGCCGGCGACGACGAGCCTCTGGCGCGTGTGGCGCTTCGAAAACACCCAGCGCGCCTCCTGGATCGACAGCCTTTCGATAGGTGTGTGGTCATAGCGACTGTCGCCCGGGCCGTAGGCGACCATCGGACAGCCCCACGCTGGGAACAAGACGTTCATGTCGCTGGTGCCGCTCTTCTCCTTGAAGGTGGTCTGACCGCCGGCCGCGACGATCGCGCGCGCGAAGGCGCGCGCGAGGGGACTCGTCCTGGCGGTGCGCACCGGTTCTTCCTTTCCTTGCGTGGTAACGACGACAGTCGTATCGCCGTCGCTCTGCGCAAGATCGCTTGCGGCGCGCTCGAGGTCGCCGGAGTCCATTCCTGGCGGGACGCGATAGCCGATGCGGAGGCGGGCTCTTTCGAAAAGACCGTCGCCGGATCCGGTGTCGATGCTTTCCAGCCGGCAGTCGAGTCGTTCGGACGCGCGCTCGGCGCCGCCGCGCTCGCCCCTCGACGCTCGCACGCGTTCCCAGAGCGCGAGCGCTTCTTCCGCGATGGTCGGTCCCGGCGCCGCGCCATGACGCGCTTCGCGCGAGAGAGCGACCTCGAGCGTGAGCCGTCCCTTGTACGCGACCGTCACCGCGTCCCAACCGGACGGCTCGCCGATCACGCACCAGTCGGGTGCCGCGAGCGTCGCGCGATGCCGGGCGCCCTTGCTCGTCGGCGACTCCTCCTCGACCGCGCCCACGACGGTGACCCGTACTCCGGGGACCGGCTTGGTTGCCGCGGCGACGAACGCGGCGAGCGGACCTTTCGCGTCGACCGCCCCGCGACCAACGAGCTCGTCACCCTCGATGCGGACGTCGATCTCTCCCGGCACCGTGTCGATGTGCCCGAGCAGGACCACGTGGAAGGGGCCGCCGCCGATCTCGCCCACCGCATTGCCCGCATCGTCGACGATCGCGCGAAAGCCACGCTCTCCCATACGCAGGACGAGCCACTCGACCGCCTCGCCCTCGCGGCGCGAGACGCTCGGGATCTCGACGAGACCGCGGACGAGATCGAGGTCCGCCGGATCCGGGCCCACGAGCTAACGGAGGATCGAGCGCGCGAGCAGCAATGCGACGTGTCGATGGATCACGCTAGCGCCTTCCGGCTCGCCGCCAGCACTCGCTCGATCTCGTCTGCGGTGATGACGAGCGGCGGCAGGTAGCGCACGACGGTCGGGCCCGCGCCAAGCGCGAGGACGCCTTCTTCCTGAAGCGCGTGGAGGGCGGTCGACGCGTTCTCCTTGAGCTCGACGCCGACGAGCAACCCGAGCCCGCGCACCTCGCGGATGCGATCGCTGCGTATCGCGCGCAGGCCGTTCATAAGCTGCGTGCCGCGCTCCCGCGCATTCCGAGCGAGGTCGAGTCGGCGGATCTCGCCGATCGCGGCGATCGCGGCCGCGCATGCGAGAGGATTGCCGCCGAAGGTCGTCGAGTGCGAGCGCTTGGCGAGGTCGCCGACCTTTCGGGAGAAGGCGATCGCGCCCATGGGCATGCCGCCGGCGATCGATTTCGCGAGGCAAAGGATGTCCGGCGCGATCGCGTACTGCTCGACGGCGAAGAGTGTGCCGGTCCGAGCGAAGCCCGTCTGGACCTCGTCGACGATGAGGAGCGCGCCGCGTTCGGCACAGAGCCGCGCCGCCTCCCGCGCGAACTCAGAAGTTGCCGGGCGCACGCCGCCTTCCCCCTGCACGAGCTCGAAGATGAAGGCGGCGGTGTCATCGGTGATGGCCGCGT
>VBEU01000070.1 GCA_005883775.1 Chloroflexota bacterium
CACCGGCGATGTAATTGAGAACAGGCAAGACGGCCGTTTGTGTCATGACCTAGGGCTTCACCATGTCGTCGTACATATCGGGCCTGCGGTCCCGGTAGAACTGCCACGTGTTCCGGACCTCGCGAACGAGGTCCATGTTCAGATCGGCGACGAGAAGCTGCTCTTCTTTGTCCGACGCCTGCGCGATGATCTTGCCACGCGGATCCGCGAAGTAGCTCGAGCCGTAGTACTCGTTCGGTCCGAACTCCTTCTCCTGCCCCACCCGGTTGATGGTCCCGACCCAGTAGCCGTTCGCGATGGCGTGGGCCGTCTGCTCGATGAACCAGAGATGCATCGATAGCCCCCGCGAGGTGGCGGACGGAATGAAAACGAGCTCCGCGCCATGCAGACCGAGCATCCGCGCGCCCTCGGGGAAGTGCCGGTCGTAGCAGATGTAGACGCCGACCTTGCCGACCGCGGTGTCGAACACCGGGTATCCCATGTTCCCGGGCCGGAAGTAGAACTTCTCCCAAAAGCCGTTCACGTGGGGGATGTGCGTCTTACGGTACTTGCCGAGATACTTTCCGTCGGCGTCGATGACCGCGGCCGTGTTGTAGTACACGCCGACCTGGTCCTCTTCGTACATCGGGACGATCAGCACCATCGAGTGCTTCTTCGCGAGCTCCTGCATGAGCTTGGTCGTCGGCCCGTCCGGGATCTTCTCGGTGTAGCTGTAGTGCTTGGTGTCCTGGACCTGGCAGAAGTACGGACCGTAGAAGAGCTCCTGCAGGCACATGACCTGCGCGCCCTGCTTCGCCGCATCGGCGATGTACTTCGCGTGTCGCTCGATCATCGAGTCCTTGTTGCCGGTCCAGGCGCACTGGACAAGGGCGGCTTTCACGGTCGTCATTGATGGCTCCCCTGGAAGCGATTCGCGTGCTCGGATGCTAGCCCTTGACGCGGCTAGCATCGAGTGCGGTGCCAGTCGCGATCGCACTTCACGGCGTCAGCGCGGGCTATAAGGGCCCGGTCGTCCGCGATATCGACCTCGAGGTCGGGAACGAGGTGGTCGCGATCGTCGGCCGGAGCGGCAGTGGCAAGACGACTCTCCTCCGTCTCATCGCGGGACTTCTCGAGCCGACCTCCGGCACGGTCGATCTGCTCGGCGTCGCGCCGGCCATTGCGCGCCGGCGAAAACGCATCGGCTTCGTGCCGCAGGACGCGCGTCTTCACCCGTGGCGCACGGTCCGCGAGAACGTGACCCTTCCGCTCGAGGTGAACCGAGCTGCGCGGACCAATGGCCACGTCAGTCCGGATGAATGGGTCGCGCGGATGGGCTTGAGCGACGCGATCGACGCTTATCCGCACCAGCTTTCCGGCGGCATGCGCCAGAGAGTCGCCCTGGCACGATCGCTCGTGATCGACCCCGAGGTGTTGCTCATGGACGAGCCGCTGGCGTCGCTCGACGAGCTCACTCGCGATGATCTGCGCGGCGAGCTCCTCCGGCTCTGGGAAGGCCAGGCGAGGTCGGTGGTCTACGTGACCCACGACATCGAAGAGGCCGTGCTCCTGGCCGATCGCGTCGTCGTCATCGGCGGACGTCCGGCGGCCGTCCGCGGGGAAGTCCGGATCTCGCTCGCACGACCCCGAACGAAGGCGATGCGACGCGAGCCTCTGTTCTACAACCTGGTCGAAGCGGTCCGTAAGCACCTGGAATGACCGCGCGCCGAACCTTTGTCGACCTCGCCGTGGCGCTCGTAGCGATCGCCGGCATCGCGCTGGTCCTCGAGGTCTGGACCAGGGTCATGAGCGTGCCGTCCTATCTATTACCCGCGCCTTCGGCTGTCGGGGCTCGTATGGCGGCCGACGCCGGGCTCCTCGCGCGCGAAGGCGGGGTCACGCTCAGCGAGGCCGCCGCCGGCTTCGTGATCGGGACGAGCGTCGCGTTCGTGCTGGCCACGGTGATGGCCTCGTCGCGCCCCCTCGAACGGACGCTGTTTCCGCTCGCCATCCTCGTAAAGCTCACGCCGATCGTCGCGATCGCCCCGCTCTTCACGCTCTGGTTCGGCTTCGGCACCGCGCCGAAGGTCGCGATCGCCGCGCTCATCACGTTCTTCCCGATGCTCGTGAACTCGTTCGTCGGTCTGCGCTCGGCGGACCTTCAGGAAGTCGCTTTTCTGGAGACCCTTGGGGCCTCCGGACGCGAGATCTTCCGGCATCTGCGGGTGCCGAGCGCGCTCCCCTATCTCTTCTCGGGCGCGCGCATCTCGCTCAATCTGGCGCTCATCGGCGCGGTCATCGGGGAATGGACCGGCGCCGATCGGGGTTTGGGCCGCGTGATCTTCGTGGCGAACGCCAACCTCGACCTGACCATCCTCTTCGGAGCGGTCCTGGTCCTGGCGGCGATCGGAATCGCGGCAAACGCCTTCGTTGGCGCGGCGGAGCGCCGCCTCCTGCACTGGCACCCTATCGCGGTCGCCACGTGAAAGGGCTCGCATTCGTCGCGGCGGTCTTGCTCGTCGCCTGCAACACGCGCGCGGTCGCTCCGTCACCGACACCGGTACCGACCGAGAAGATCACCTTCATGGCGGGTTTCAAACCACAAGCCGATTTGCCGTTTGTCGCCGTCTACGTCGCGCAGGAGAAGGGCTATTTCCACGACCAGTCGCTCGAGGTCGAGATCCAGCACGCGACGTCGGGTGAGCACATCCAGCTCCTCTCCACGAACCGCGTCCAGTTCTCGACCGGTTCCGCGGGGGACGTGATGAAGCGCGTCGCGAGCGCTGGCGTCCCGCTCGTCTCGATCGCACAGATCGGGCAGCGGGACGAGCAGTCGTTCGCGGTACGTGCGGATTCACCGATCCGCACGCTCAAGGATTGGGAGGGCCGGCTCGTCGGGATCAAGTCGACCGTCAGCGCGGACTACCTCGCACTTCTCCAGGTCGGAGGCGTCGATCGATCCAAAGTCCGAGAGGTGACGGTCGGATTCGATCCTCGGGTCCTCGCCGACGGCCGCGTCGACGTCTATCCGGTATTCACGGCGAACGAGCCCGACACGCTCGCGCGGCTAGGGATCCCCGTGCGGCTCTTCGATCCCACGAGCCTCGGTGTCCCTGGCCTCGGTCTGTCGTTCATCACGAATCAGCAGATGGTCGACGCGAAGCCTGACGTGGTCACGCGGTTCCTGCGGGCGTCACTTCGGGGACTCGCCGACGCCATCGCCGATCGGGACTCGGCCATCGATGTGGTGATGAAGTACGCCACCGGCGAAGACCGCGCGCATCAGCGCTACATGCTGGACACCGAGATCGAGGCCGCGCAGAACGACCTGACGCGCGCCAATGGGATCGGCGCGATGGACCGGTCCCGCTACGTCGGCCTGCGCGACTTCCTGCTCCAGTACGGCGGGATCGCGAAGACCGTGGACGTGGATGCCGTCTTCACGGATCGCTTCATCAAGGATCTTTACAAGGAGGGACGTCTCGTCTGGCGCTGAGGTAGCCGCGGCGTCCAGAGATGGCGCGCCATGTCCACGCGCGGTCCGATGAAAACCACGCCCTCGCGACGCAGGCGCGTGCGATGACGGGCGAACGCCGGAAGGCCGTCCGCGTGGACGACTCGATGGAACGGCACCTCGGGATCGTCGCAGTGCCGCAGCGCATTGCCGACGGCCCGAGCGGCCAGTGGGCGACCGGCGACCATTCCCACGAGTCCGTACGTCGCGACACGTCCCGCGGGTATCCGCCGCACGACCGCGTAGACCGCTCGTGGCCATGCTTCGCCGGCCTCGGCTCGCATCATGCCCATACTGCCGCGAGCGGTGCTGACTTCTCGCGATGTTCGCGCTTCGGTGTGGCTTGTGGCCGTCCTGCGGATCGCCCTCGGCCTGGCCGGCCTCCTCACGATGGTCCTCGACCCGCGCGCCCTGCTGCGAAATATCGCCGCCTGGACCTCGCTCGAGGTCGTGGACGGCCGCCCGTGGACGTTCGTTTTCTCGGTCTGGCAGCGGTGGGACGCCCTCTGGTATGAGGAGATCGCGAGGGACGGTTATCACGCCGGCAACAACACCGCGGCGTTCTTTCCGCTCTTTCCTGTACTGAGCCGTGTCGCGTCGCTGCCGTTCCTTGGCAACGTGGTCCTCGGAGAGCTCGCGATCACCACGCTCGCATGCGCGATCGCGTTCGTCCTTCTCTACCGGCTGGCTCGGCTGGACATCGGCCGGCGGGCGGCGATCCTCACGGTGCTTCTCGTCGCGCTTTCTCCGGTCGGGTTCTTCCTGCTCGCGCCGTACACCGAAGCGCTGTTCCTTGCCACGACGGTCGCCTCGTTCTGGCTCGCGCGCACGCGGCATCCCTGGCTCGCTGGGA
Organism: Chloroflexota bacterium; assembly: GCA_005883775.1. Classification (GTDB taxonomy): domain Bacteria; phylum Chloroflexota; class Limnocylindria; order P2-11E; family P2-11E; genus 3-1-20CM-2-70-9. The sequence goes on from VBEU01000070.1 coordinate 4,347, forward strand.
TCGCCGGCGGTGCGGCCGGCCTTACCCGGCTGCAGGGCGGCCTGCTCCTGCTGCCGCTTGGCTATCTCGCCTGGCGTGATCTGCGGGCCGGCGTGCTCACACCGAAGAACGCGCCGGCGTGGATCTTTCCCGCGGTCGGGGTGTTCCTGGCACTCGCGTACCCCCGGCTCGTCATCGGCGAGACCGGATCTCCCTTCGACCTCCAGCAGGCCTGGGGCGCGCGCCTCGCACCACCATGGCAGTCGATCGGCGACGCCGTCGGTCACATCGCTCGAACCGGCGATCCCATCGAAATGCTGAACCTGCTCTCGGTCGTCGGTCTCACGGCCGTCGCTCTCTACGGGTTTCGGAGACTGCCGCTCGAGTACGGCTTGTATGCCCTCGCGTCTCTGGCGCTTCTGTGGCTCCGCGATACCGACAACCTGAGCCCGCTCATGAGCGCCGCGCGCTATTCGCTCGTGATCTTTCCGTGCTTCATGATCGGCGCGGTTCTGCTGCGCTCCCGGCTCGGCATCGCGGCCGGACTTCTGGCGATCAGCGCCGTGATCCAGACCGCCCTCTTTGTGTACTGGGTTCATTGGGGCTTCGTCGGCTGACGCGAGCCATACTCGATGTCGTGTCGGGTGATGCCCTCGACCGCTTCATTGCCGCGCGGCGGGAGCGATTCACCGAAGAGCTACGCGAGCTCTGCGCGATCCCATGCGAGGCGTCGGACCACACCGCCCTGGACGCGGCCGCACGATGGTGCCGCGACCGGTTGGCCGCGGCCGGATTCGCGGACGCCCGTGAGCTTCGGGCTGGCGGGGCGCCGGCCCTCGTCGTAGGAGAGACAGGCTCGGGGAAACGCGTGCTCGTCGGCGTCCAGCACTACGACGTGCAGCCCGCAGTGCCGCTCGACCTCTGGAAGACCCCGCCGTACCAGCCTGCGCTGCGGGACGGCGCGATGTACGCGCGCGGCGTCGACGACAACAAAGGACATCTTCTGCTGCGGATCCAGGCGATCGAGGCGCACCGAGCGGTGCTCGGCGAGCTGCCGATCCGAGTCCGGTTCCTCATCGAGGGCGAGGAGGAGTCCGGCAGCCCGAACCTCGCAAAGCTGCTCGCGCTCGAGCCCGGACTCACCGATGCCGACGGCGCGCTTAAGGAGGGCGGCGCACTCGACAGCGAGGGGCGCTCGATCCTCTCACTCGGCGGCAAAGGGATCCTCTATTGCCATTTCCGCGTTCGCACCATGACACGCGATGCGCATTCCGGCGGTGCCACGCACTACCCCAACGCCGCCGGGCGGCTCGCGCATGCGTTCGCGTCACTGGTGGACGTCAAAGGCCGCGTACAGATCGAAGGTTTCTACGACGACGTGCGCCAGCCGACCGATGCCGACCGCGCGATGCTCGAACGGATGCCGTTCGATGCACGCGCGACCCGCGCGGTCGTCGGCATCGAGGCGTTCGCCTTCGGGCGCACGGACGACGAGGCTAAATGGGCGTCGGTCTTCGAGCCGACGTGCAACGTGTGCGGCATCGAGTCGGGATACAACGGGCCTGGATCGAAGACCGTGATCCCGGCCGAGGCCACCGGGAAGATCGACTTCCGCCTGGTCCCCGACCAGGACCCGATGAAGATCGCCGCACTCCTGCGGGCACATCTCGACCGGCACGGCTTTGGCGACGTCGAGTTCAGCGCCGAGGAAGGCGAGCATCCGTACCGCGGCCCGGCCGACGCGCCGCTCGTCCGTGCCGTCGCCGCCGTGGCGGAGGAGGCATTCGGAACGCCGGCGGTGCTCGTCCCGTCGAGCGGCGGTACATCGCCGATGTGGGTCGTCTGCAACCCGCGGCGGATGGCGAACGTGACCCTCGGCATGGGTCACCCCGGCGCCGGCGCTCATGCTCCGAACGAGCACATCCTCTTGGAGAACTACTGGCGCGCCTTGCGCGCGACGGCGCGTCTCTATTCGGAGTTCGCGACGGCGCGATGACCCCGCACATCAGGGCGCTGGTGTTCGACTTCGACGGGCTGATCCTCGAGACGGAGATGCCGGCGTTCCGTTCGTGGGCCGAGATATACCGCGAGCATGGCCATGAGCTGCCACGCGATCGGTGGCTCGACTACATCGGGCGCGAGGCGGGATGGTTCGATGCCCTTGCCCACCTCGAGTCGCTCGTCACCGCACCCTTCGACCGTGAGGTCGTCCGTCGACGACGCGAGGAGCGAAGGACAAAGCTCCTCGCTGAGCTCGATGTCATGGCAGGAATCCGCGACTACGTTGCTGAGGGCCGGCGCTTGGGCCTCCGCCTTGGGATCGCGTCCAGCTCGCCGACCCGCTACGTG
>VBEU01000071.1:0-7945 GCA_005883775.1 Chloroflexota bacterium
TTCCAGCTGCCGTGGCTGCTCGAGTGGGCGCTCTCCCGGAGCGGCGCGAGGGCGCTCAAAGACTCGCTTCGGCGATCGGGGAAGCCCGGTACCTTCAGCGACGCCGACCTCGACGAGTACGCCCGGGCCTTCAGTGCGGCGGGCGCCGCGACCGGCGCACTGAACTACTACCGCGCGGCTCTGCGCTCGCGGCTGCCGCCCACGAAGATCAAGGCGCCGACGATGCTCATCTGGGCCGAGGACGACTTCGCACTCGGGATAGAGCTCACCCGCGGGATGGATGACCTCTTCGAGATCACACCACGCATCGAGTACCTACCCGATACGAGTCACTGGGTGATGGAGGAGCGGCCCGAGGTCGTGAACCGGCTGCTGCTGGAGTTCCTCGTCTAGCGCGCCGTGCCGTCGCGCGCGACGCGCAGCGCGTCCTTCAACGTGAAGCGGCCGAGATAGAGCGCGCGGCCGACGATCACGCCGCGCAGCCCGCGATGACGGAGCTTCGCGAGCGCGGCGATGTCCTCGAGAGAGCCCACGCCACCGGAATAGATGATGTCGCCGCCGAACGCGCGCGCGACCGCCTCCGTCGACGCGAGGTCAAGGCCCTGGAGCGTTCCGTCGATGGAGACATTCGTGTAGATGACCGTGGGAACGCCGGTCAGGGCGAGGCGCTGCATGAGATCGACCGCGCGGACTTTCGTCGTCTCGGTCCAGCCGTCCGTGGTGACCATGCCGCTGCGCGCGTCAACTGAGACGGCGAGGCCGTCGGCGTGCCGGTCCACGAGGCGGCCGATCAGCTCGGGATCATCGACGGTGAATCGATTGGCGATCGCGCGAATGTGATCGAGATTCTTGGGCGTTCCGGTGCGCGATCCGTCGAGGTCGATGACGTGGAGCCATTCCGCTCCTTCGGCGACGAGCTTGCGCGCGGCTTCGAGCGGAGACGCCGCGACCTGCTCGACCGTGGCGAAGTCGCCGCGCGTCATCCGGACGGCGCGGCCCTCGTAGATGTCGATGGCGGGATAAACGATCACGTTGGGGCTGAATGGTAGGAGGCCGCCGGCGAGTATCGCCGGCGGCCCCCGATGTATGCCTTGCGCGTTAGCGTGCGGCCAGGCCCGAAGCTCCCGCCGGGATCGTGACACCGGGGAGGCGAACGAGACTGCCATCCGCGCCTACACGGAACGCACTGATCGTGTGCGTGCCGCCGTCATTGGCGTAGAGGTACCTGCTGTTCTCAGTGAGCGCGAGGTCCGTCGTGTGGGCCGCGGTCGAGTGCGCGGCTTGCGCGAAGACGAGCGCGAGCATCCCGTCCTCGTCGATCGAGAAGGTCGAGATCGAGTCGCTTCCCGCATTTGCGGTGAAGGCGTAGCGGCCGTCCTTGGTCACCGCGACCCAGCACGCGGCCGCCTGGGTGGTCGGTACGGACCGACTGATCGCGGTCAGCGCGCCGTCCTTCGAGAGCCCGTACGACGATGCCGCCGAGAGCGGCGCGGCGCCGGCCGCCTCGGAGACCACGAGGTCGCCGCGGTGACCGAATGCGAAGCCGAAGGGGGTCGCACCGGATGAGGCGTAGCGTGTCGCGGCCCCGGCCACGCCGTCTTTGTCGACGACGAACACGTCGAGCGAGCTGGTGCTCTTCTCGGTCACGACCAGCGCGCTGCCCGAGGGCGCGAACTGGATCTGCGCGGCCCCCGTGCCGGTGAAGGATTGGGCCGAGCCCGCGATCGTGCTCAATTTTCCGTCATCCGAACGGAAGCCTGCGATGTTGCTGCTCGTCGCGTTCACCACATAGACGAGATCGTGGCTGGTGGTGACGCTGACGGGCTGGATGCCCCCGGATGCGACGCGGTCGCTCCAAGTGAGGCCGCTCTTGGTGATCCGGAAGACGGCGATGTCGCTGCTTCCCGCATCGACGGCGTAAAGCCAGCGGCCGTCTTCGCTGATCGTGACCGCGCCCTGTGAGCCGAGGCTTCCACCGCTGCCGCCCGTCGGGAACGTGCCCGACCAGGTGAGCTCGCCGGATGCGGCCCGGTCGTAGACGATGACCGCGTTGGCCGCGGTGTTCGTGAGCGTGTAGACGGCGCCCGTGCCGCCTTCCGCCGCGGCGGCCACCGAGGCCGGACCGAGCAGAAGCGCGACGAACGCAACGAGCGTGAGGATGACGCGTGACATGGATTCCTCCCAGGTTCGAGTTCCTGCGGTGCAGGTCCGGACGATCGTGGCGACGGCCCATGACATCTCGATGACACAACGTGTCATGGAGTTGTCATCGAAGGCTGTCAGCGTGCGAACATGCGAGACGTGCCGACCCCAGCCGACGGCGCGCCGATCCTGGTGGTGGACGACGATCCGAAGATCCTTCAGCTCGTCCGCATGTATCTCGAACGAGAGGGCTTTTCGGTGATCACGGCGGCGGATGGAATGGCGGCGGTCGCAGCGATACGCGAGCGCGCGCCTCGCCTCATGGTGCTCGATCTCATGCTCCCGACGCTCGACGGCTTCGCGGTGCTTCGCGCGGCGCGCGCCGATTCTGATCTGCCCGTGCTGATGCTCTCGGCGCGCGGGAGCACCGCGGACCGCGTCTCGGGCATCGCAAGCGGCGCCGACGACTACCTACCCAAACCGTTCTCACCCGCAGAGCTCGTCGTTCGGGTCAAGGCGCTCCTGCGGCGAAGCGTGACGAGGGACACCGCGAGCGCGGCTCTGCTCGAGCTTGGCGATATCGTGATCGATCGCGATCGTCACGAGGTGCGTCGAGGCCCCGACCGCGTCGATCTGAGCGAGTCAGAGCTGAACCTGCTCGTCGCCCTGGTGAAAGCCTCCGGCCGGATCGTCACGCGCGAGGCGCTTCTCGACTCGTTGTACGGCAAGGGCGAGTCAGAGGTGCTCGACCGGACCATCGACGTCTACATCCGCAGGCTCCGCGACAAGCTCGGCGACGATCCGGAGAGTCCCCGCTACATCGCGACCGTGCGTGGGGCCGGCTACCGCGCTCTTCTCGGCCGATGAAGGGCCTCGCCGGGCAGATCGCCCTCGCGGCGATCGCGGTCGCCGTTGTGGTCGCCCTCGTTCTCGCGATCGGCACCCTCGCGTTCTCGAGCGCGTCGTTCGCGCAGCTCATGGTCGATAACGGAGAGACCCTCGCCGCGGCCCAGGCCATGTTCGAGGAGAGCGTCGCGCGCTTCTTCGTCGCCGCACTCGGCGTCGCCGCGCTGGCCGGCGTCGCGCTCGCGATCTTCGTCGGGCGACGCGTCGCGTCTCCGCTACGGGAGGTCAGCGACGCCGCGAAGCTGATCGCGCAAGGCGACCATGCCGTGCGCGTGCGAGCGCGCGGACCCGAGGAGATCCGCTCCCTCGCCTCTTCGTTCAACCGCATGGCCGGCGAGATCGAGGAACAGGAGCGGATGCGGCGCGAGTTCGTCTCCAATGCCGCGCACGAGCTGCGCACTCCGCTCACCAACCTGCAGGGCTACCTGGAGGCGCTTCGCGACGGGGTCATGACCGCGGACCGTGGAACTTTCGAGTCGTTGCACGAGGAGGTCGACCGCATGGTGCGTCTCTCGCGGTCGCTCGACGCGCTCGCTGAAGGAGATGTCGCCGGCCGGGCGGCGGGCGAGCTCCGCGAGATCGATCTTCGCGGCGCGATCGTCGCAGCCGTAGAGCTCTATGCCGCAGCACTGGAGCGGCGACGACTTCGGATCGAGCTCGACCTTCCCGCGGTCGTTGCCGCGCGCGCCGACCCCGATCACCTCGCGCAGGTGCTCGCGAATCTGCTCCAGAACGCGGTGCGCTACACGCCCGATGGCGGACGGATCGGCGTGAGCGCGCGGCGGCGCGACGCGGATGTCCTCGTGACCGTCTTCAACTCCGGGCCGGGCATCCCCGCCGAGGACCTACCGCACGTGTTCGAGCGCTTCTATCGCGTCGAAAAGTCGCGCGACCGTGCGAGCGGCGGTGCCGGGATCGGTCTGGCGATCGTGAAGACGCTCGTCGAGCTCGGCGGAGGACACGTCGGCGCCGAGTCGGCGCCCGACGCGACTCGCTTCTGGTTCAGCCTTCCTGCCGTGGCGTGAGCGCGGCGGCACTCGCGAGATTGCGCTGCCCGAGCGAGGCGAGCCAGCCTCCGCTGTATCCGGCGAGCGGGGACACGAGGACACCCAGCGCGAAGAGCCAGAGCGGGTACGTCAACAGCGTCGGGAGCGAGATGACATCTATGCCCAGGCACGCGGCCGACGAAAGGGTGCCGTGGAGGAGCGGCGCTCGTCCCGCCATTCGTGCGGCGACGTAGCCCGCGAGGACCGAAAAGAACGTGCCTCCGGCGAGCGACGTGCCAAACATGGCCGGGTCGTTCAGGACGATCTTCGTGAAGTCAGGGCTACCGAGCTGCGCGAGGGTCAGCCGGCCCATCGCGACGAGGGTCCCGAAGTACACGATCGAGAACAGGTTCGAGCCGCCGATGTCCACGACCCACGAAACGATGAGCGCGACCCACCTGATCTGACGAAGGGCATTCACGACATCACTCCCCGCGCACTAGCGGCGCGGTCGTGAGCCTATGCGGCGAGCGCCTCCATGAGTCGCTTCGTGGCGGCCTTGAGACCGTATCGCTCGGCGAGGGCTTCGACCTTCTGCGGATGTGAGGGCATCCGCGGCACGGTCCCGTCGCCGCCGGTTACAGGAGCGTCTCGGGCCATCCACACGACCTTTCGCGCGGCGACGAGATAGTCGGCGTCGGCGCGCAGCTTCGCGCGGATCGTCGCCGAGATGTCGGGCGCGGCGAGGATCGCGTCGAGCGACCCGTACTTCGTGACGAGGTGGCTCGCGGTCTTCTCGCCGATGCCGTGCACGCCCGGCAGACCATCCGATGGATCGCCACGCAAGACGGCGTAGTCGAAATACCGATCGCCCGGGACCCCGTACTTGTTTCGGATGTAGGCCTCGTCGACATGGCCGAGCTCGCTCACGCCGCGGAGCGTATAGAGCACGCGCACGTTCGGATCCTTCACCAGCGCGAAGAGGTCGCGATCGCCGGTCACGATCTCGATCGGGCCGGTCGTGCGCTCGGCGATCGTCGCAATCACGTCCTCGGCCTCATAGCCATCCGCCGCGGCCACGGAGATGCCGAACGCGTCGAGCAGCTCGATGATGATCTTCATCTGGGGGTCGACCGGATCGGGCGGGTCATCCGGTCCCGCAACGCGGTGCGACTTGTACGAGGGCATCGCGTCGACGCGAAACTGCGGGCGCCAGTCGGCATCGAGCGCGACGAAGAGCTTTGACGGCCGGCGATCCGGCACAAGACGCGAGATGAAGTTCAGGAAACCCAGCGCCGCGTTCACGTTCGTGCCGTCCGGGGCCTTCCACTCGGGGACGGCGTGGTACGCGCGATAGGCCAAGCTGGCCGCGTCGACGAGGAGCGTCGCGCCGGCTATCGGCGTGCGGCGGGAGCGGCGAAGACGGTGTCGAGCGCGGCGATGAAGCGGTCGTTCTCCGCCGGCGTTCCGATAGAGGCCCGTAGGCACCCGTCACACCCGGGCCAGATAGAGATGTCGCGGATGAGAACGCTCTGCTCGAGGAAACGCGCGTGCACGTCCGGTGGCTTCTCATTCCGGAGACGGAAGAGGATGAAGTTGGTCACCGATGGGAACACCTCGATCGCGGGGACTCGCCGCAGCGCCTCGAGGACACGCGCGCGCTCGCGCTTCGCGAGCTCGAGCCGGTGCGCGATCGACTCCTCGTCGCGAGCGATGCGCGCCGCGACCGCGAGCGTCAGTGTGCTGACGTTGTAGGGAAGCGCGGCCGCGGTGAAGTACCCCATGAGATCCGGATGGACGATGAGTACACCCACGCGAAGGCCCGCGGCGGCGAGGACCTTCGAGAACGTCTTCGAGATGACCATGTTCGGGAATTCGTCCATGCGCGAGACGAGCGACTTCCCCGCGAAGTCCGAGTACGCCTCGTCGACGAGGACGAGGGTCTCGGGGAAGCGCTCCGCGACCGCGAGGATCACGTCGGCGTCGATCTCGCCGCCGGTGGGGTTGTTCGGAGTTGTAAAGACCACGATCTCAGGCCGTGCTTTGGCCATGGTGGCGAGCGCGCGCTCCTTCGTGACCTCGTACGGCAGGCCGACCATCTCCTCGACGACCGTTCCGCCGGCGAGCTGCGTCAGCCTCCCATGCATCGAATAGGTCGGGTGGAAGAGAAGCGTCTTTCGGCCGTGACCGCCAAACACGAGGAAGACCTGCAACAAAAGCTCGTTGCTGCCGTTGCCGAGGATCAGCCGATCGGACTTCGTCCCCCAGCGCGCGGAGAGGATCTCCCGGAGGTCATCGCCGCGGCCGGGATACCTGTTCAGCAGGACGCCGTTGAGCTCCTCCGCCGTGATGTAGCGGCCCGCGACGTTCGGCTCCGGCCACTCGTTCGCGTTTATGCGGACGTCGGCCTTCAGCATCTGGGTCCGATACGGCTGGAACTGCGCGAGCTCGGCGCGCGGGCGGGGCAGCTTCCGATCGCTCATCCATCCATAGCCTGACACGCGGGGGCCGCTCGCGCTCTCCGCGCGAACGGCCCGCCGTTGCTTGGGGGAGGTGGGGGCTTGGTTGGTTAGCGGGAGTCGCGCCCCGCCGATCGCTTGGCGTCGGTCTTCTTGGACTTCTCCGTCTTGTTCTTGTCCGATGTGGTGGTCGCGACCACGGTCTTTGTCGGCTGCTTAGTCGTTCGGACGCTCGCGCTCCCGCAGCCGGCGGCGGTCTGAGCCTGTGTTGCGAGCGCGCTCAGGGCCGCGTACTGGTCGTTCGTCAGAGTGCGCTGCGCGTACTGCAGCAGGTGGGCGAGAGTGCCCGTACTCGAGCAGACCTGGTCGTTGCCGTATGCAAGCGAAGCCTTGGTGTCGTCGATCCTCCTCAGGAGCCAACGCTCGTTGTTTCGATCGAGGTTGAAGCTCGTGATGAGCGCCGACATCTGGTCGAGCACATCCGACGTGCTCGAGGCGGCGACGGTGACGGCGACCTGAGCGGTCGCGCTCGTCGAGGCGCCGGACGGTTCGGTCACGGTCGCAGCGATCGTGTACGCGCCGCTCGCTTCGTAGACGTGCGCCGCGCTGAACGCGGTCGCGCCTGCGGCGAGGGTCTGTGTCGTCGTGGCGCCGTCGCCCCAGGTCAGCGTGGCGACGTGGGTGTCGAGCGCGTCAGGGTCGGCAAAGCTTCCGTTGACCGTGACGTTCGCCCCGGCAACGCTCGAGTCGAGCGCGAGAGCGCTGGGAACGGTGTTGCGAGCGCTGACCACCACGGATACGTCCTGGGTCCCCGAGCCGCTGTCGCGGTCGGTGACTGTGACGACCACGTTGTACGTGCCTGAGGTGACGTAGGCGTGCGAACCGCTGAAGCTACGCGTGCCTGCCGCAAGCGGTTGCGGCGAAGTGCTGCCATCGCCCCACGCGAAGGTGACGGTGTAGGTGTCGGCCGTGCCGGGGTCGCTGAAGGTGCCGCTCACGGTCACGGTCTGGTGATCGGTGACCGAGGACGGCGTGACGGCGAGGCTCGACAGGGACGGCGACACATTCGTCGCGGTCACCGTCGTGCCGCCGGCGACCGACATCCCGCCGCCATCCGTCACGGTGACGGCGACGGTGTACGTGCCGGTCTCGAGATAGGTGTGAGTCGGGCTTGTCGAGGTAGCGCCGGCGGCAAGCGCGACGCTATCGGTCGCGCCGTCGCCCCAGGTGATCGCGACCGTGTGGGTGTCCGTCACTTCGGCGTCGGTGAAGGACACGTCGAGGGTCGTGCTGCCGCCTTCGAGCAGCGCGGTCGCCCCGACGGCGAGATCGGCGGGCGCGTGGTTGCTCGCGAGAACGACGAGGTCCGCGCTCGAGCTGGACTTCGCCAGGTCGCGGTCGGCGACGGTCGCCTGGATGGTGACCGGGCCGGCGGCGTTGTAGGCGTGACTC
>VBEU01000071.1:7955-12295 GCA_005883775.1 Chloroflexota bacterium
GGTGAAGCTGCCGCTCACCGTGACGGTCTGGTGATCGACCACGGAGCTCGGAGAGAGCGAGAGGCTTCCGACGGCCGGAGCCACGTTGGTCGGCGAGACCGACGAGCTCGCGGTCACCGTGTGGCTTGCGCTATCCGAGAGCGTCACGACGACCGAGTACGTGCCGGTGTCGGCGAAGACGTGCGTCGCCCCGAAGGAGGTCACGCCGGCCGAAAGATCGGCCGCCGGATCGGGTGTCGAGCCATCGCCCCAGTCGACCGAAACACTGTGGGTGTCGGCCGCGTCGGGGTCGGCGAACGTGAGAGCGAGGGTCGACGTGCTTCCCTCGCTGCCGGCCGCGACATCAAAGGACACGACGCTCGGCGCCTGGTTTGGCTTCTGGACGCTCACCGTTGCCGTGGCAGTCGCCGTGGCTCCGGCGTTGTCCGTGACCGTCGCGGTCACGGTGAAGTCGCCGGCGGCCGCGTACGTGTGTGCGGCCGTGGTGAACGTGGAAACGCCCGCGGCGAGATTCAAGCTCGTTGCCGCTGAGCCATCGCCCCAGTCCACGGTGACGCTGTGCGTGTCGGCCGCGCCAGCGTCGGTGAAGGCGCCGGTCGCGGTAACGTCGTGGCCTGTGTCGACCGCGGCGGAAGAGAGAGCGAACGAGCTCATCGAGGGTGCCGCGTTCAACACGGTTGTGCCGATGAAGCGCGACGTGGCGTTGAGCCCGTCGTTAAGCGTGATCACGATGCGGACGGCCCCGTCGTTGACGTAGGGCACCGACTTCTGCAACCCGTTGGGCCCGAAGTCCCGCGCTCCGTTGGCCAGCGCGAATACGTCGTTCTGACTGCCGTCGCCCCAGTCGATCTCGACCGAGTAGGCGTCGTTGTCGGTCCCGTCGGTGAATGTCGCGAACATCGATGGCCTGTCGCCTTCGTAGACAAGGCCGCCGAGGTTCCACGTGGTGATCGAAGGCTTGCTCGCGGCGAAGGCGACGGAAGACGATCCCAGAAGGCCCGCCGCCGCGATGGCGACACTCAGCCCTCCCACGAATAGGGGTCGCAGCAAAGCCCTCATCTTCAGTTACCTCCGCCGGGAAACCCACTCCCCCGGCTGGACGCAACGTTAGAAACACCGGCCCCCCGTAACGAGAGACGAAGAGGGCCTACGCGTACGTACACCGACAGGGGCAGGGTCCTACCCCCGTCGTACTCCCCCACCTGGGGGGACTTCGCTTTGGTCCCCCGTTTTCGGGATGCCCGCTTGCTCGGCGGAACCGAATCTCTGCGAGAGGAACGGGAGGACGACAAGGTGAACGGACCCATGCAGCACCGGATCGGCCACGAATGCGCCCTCTGTGACGCGCATTCGAAGGCCGCTGAGCGCCACACGGTTCGGCCGCACGTTCGCACGCAGCGGTACCTACCGTGGCTCGCACCCCTTGCGCTCTGTGTCCTCCTCGTCCCGTTTGTCGACGGCGTCGCTCGCGGTCTCTTCGCAGGGATCGTCGTTGGCCTCGCCGGCGGCGCCGGACTCTCGTGGATAACGACCCGAGTGAACCGGCATATCGCCGCGACGACGCTCGCGTCGGCGACCGACGAGCTCAAGGCCGAGGCCGATCAACGCGTGGCCATGGTCATCCGCCAGTTCGAGTGGGCGGTGAACGACGTCGCGAACCTTCGCGACGCGCTGAAGCGCGCGCAGGACACGCGCGCGACGGCCGAGGCGAACGAGCTCCGCGTCAAGCGTCGTCAGCGTCACCTCGAGCGCCAGCTCTACGAGGCGCGGATGAAGATCGGCGAGTACTCGCGTGCGCTCGGGAGCGAAGAGGTCGCGACCGATGACGAACCGACGGTCCTCCCGACGGGCGACGATCTCGTCGTGCCACTCACGTGGCGCGTCTTCGAAGAAAACATGCTCACGTGGCTGCGCTTCGAGAGCGCAGGCATCGTCCCTTCGCAGATCCGGATCATGAACGAGCACCAGAGCGTCATCGCGATCAGCGCGCATGCCCTCGACGCACTCAAGGAAGGCGCGCAGGTTTCGCTCGTGGTGCGTGCTCCTGACCACGTCGTAGCGACCCTGGAAGGTCGGCACCAGGGTCGCTTCACTTTTGAAGCGCTCGTGGACGATGCGTGGTGCAAGGTCGAGCTCAAGGCGGCGGAGCGCCCCGCGTCGAAGGACAAGCGCGCCCGCGTGTGGCGTCCCGAGGACGACCGCCGGCCGCAGTCGCTCATCGCCTAGTCGCGGCGTCGACTTCGCACGGCCCCCTCTGGGATAATTCGAATCTCCGTCCTTGGGGAGTGGCCAAGCGGTAAGGCTCCTGACTCTGGATCAGGTAATCGGTGGTTCGAATCCACCCTCCCCAGCCGAGACCCGCATCGCTCTTGATCGAAGTTGTTATTAGCCCGAATCGCGATGCTCACCTGATTTCTGGGAAGCTCACCTGACTCACCTGATGCCTGACTTTTAAGAAGCTCGTTTTCGGAGCACGAACGACAGCGGCGTCTCGCGCTAGGAGGGGTGCACCCATTCCGTCCCCGTCAAGGCCCTTACATAGTGAGCACGTGCTAGATGGAACCGTGAAAGCGGTGAGGGTCACTGACCGCTTGCCGTGGCGGGAGCTCTACGAAGCACACGCCGCGGAGCTGGCCAGCTATCTATTGCGGCTCACCGGAGACCGGGAGGTGGCGAGCGATCTAATGCAGGAGACCTTCGTCGTGGGCATGAGAGACGAGAGCGCGCTGCGCGAGCCAGCTAGCGCCCGTGCTTGGCTCTACACGATCGCTTCGCGTCTGGGGACGAAGTGGCTTCGTCGTCGTCGCCTGATCGCGTTTCTCCCGTTTCTAGACACGGACCGCGACCCGCAGGACGCGCTCGATGTCGAGGCGATCGCCGTCCGTGAAGCGCTACGAGCGATCTCGCCCGATCAAGCGGTCGCGCTCGTCCTTCACTACGCCCAAGGTTTCACTCGTGGCGAGATCGGAGGGTTGACGGGGCGCAGCGATGAAGCGATCAAATCGCGGATCGCGCGCGGTCGACGCGCATTCTTAGCTGCGTACGGGCGACGAGGCGGCAGAGGATGAACGACGAGCGCGACGAAGAAGAACGCCTCGAGCGCATCCTTCGAAGGCCGGCTCATCTCGAACTTCCACCGTTCGAGCAATTGGCGAAGCGTCGCTCTGGCTCGCCGCTCGCGCGATCGCTTGCGTTGACCCTCGCGACGGTCGTCGTTGCAGTCGCCGCGCTCTTCGCCGGCCGCGAGCTCTCGGCGTTCCGGCAGCAGGCCGCAGGGCCGGGAACAACCACGAGCCCCGCCGCAAGCGCAAACGGTTCGACGCGCGCTACGCCGCGTCCGTCGCCCCCCCCGCCGATCCCGCAGCCCATAACGCGGAACGGCGCGGCCGCGCAGATCGCTTGGATCAGCGTGAACCCGCCACAGGGTGCCCCTGCATCGTTCATCGGAGTGGACCCGAAAGGAAAGATCGTCGGGCGGCTCGACGCAGGGCTGGGCCACTTCTGGCGCTCGGCTGACGGCAGCCAGCTGTTCGTCGTCGGCGACCAGATCAACGCCTACTCAGCGTCCGACGGCGCACTTCTGCGCTCGTATGGGCCGACAGCCGGCGGCGCGGTCCTCGATGCCGCCTTCAGCTCGGATGGGCGGTGGCTGGCGCTCCTCGGATCACTCGCATACGTCCAGGTGATCGACCTGCAGAGCGGGTTGTCTCAGGTCACGCCGCTCGGTCATGACCCCAACGCGTCGCACCCCGGCCTGACCGTGAGCGGTCAGACCAATGCGCTGACGTGGTCGACGCTTGTCTTCGCTCCCGATTCGAAGCGGTTGTACACAATCGTCGACTGGGGCAGCCCCCTACGACTGACCGCCTTCAACGTCACAGCGAGCGGCCTAGTCCAAGTCGCCGCGGCGATTGACGGTCAGGCCGGGCAGAAATTTCCCTCGTGCCCAGGTCCCGGCATCGCGCCGAAGGTCGTAGCCGGCGGTCGCACTCTTGCAGTCTTCTGTCATTTCGACGGCAAGGTCTGGTTCTTCGACCTCACTACTCTGACCAGCACTGGCGTGGTACAGGCCGATATGCGCAATCCCTTCTGGCTCGCGCCGATCTTCACTCCCGATGGACAACTTCTTTATCTGCATCAATACCCCGCGTTCGGCGACGTGATGCAGGTCGTCGATCTGAGGACCCAGGCGCTTCTCGGGCCGGTCCCAACGCCGCAGAAGGTTACCGATCCGGGCCCGTTCGCGTGGCTTTTCCCAGTGGCCTACGCCGGCGGTACGCCGTCAACCGTGCCCGTCTCACCGGATGGCCTTCGACTCTATGCGGCGGCCAACGACGGCA
>VBEU01000072.1 GCA_005883775.1 Chloroflexota bacterium
CAAGAACTACGAGCACGTCGTCGTCGTTGCGCGGCCCGAGCGATACGCCGCGGTGCTCGACGAGCTGAAGCAGCGTAGCAACGTGTCGCTGGAGACGCGCCGCGTGCTCGCCTCCGAAGCCTTCAGCCACACCGCCGCGTATGACGCGGCGGTTGCCTAGCGCTTCGCGAGCGAGGCGGGGGTGCAGTTCCCGGACGAGCTCACGCTCTCGCTCCGCAAGGTTCGCGACCTGCGTTACGGAGAAAATCCACACCAGCAAGCCGCGATGTACGCCGTGCGCGGCGAGGACGGCGCCATGACAGCGATGCAGCAGCTGCACGGCAAGGCGACCAGCTTCAACAACATGCTCGACATCAACGCGGCATGGCGTGTGGCGATCGACTTTGCACAGCCGACCGTGGCGATCATCAAGCACCAGAACCCGTGTGGCGTCGCGTCGGACAACGAGATCACGAAGGCGTACCGGCGCGCGTTCATGTGCGACTCGGTCTCGGCATTCGGCGGGATCGTCGGAGCGAATCGGATCGTGACGCGGGAGCTCGCCGAGGCGATGGAGGGCACGTTCTACGAGGCGATCATCGCGCCGGGCTACGAGGACGAGGCGTTACCGATCCTGCGGCAGCGCCGCAATCTCGAAATACTTGCCGTGCCCGGCCACGCCATCGTCGGCGGACGGCTTGCGCGCAAAGATGGCGGCGCCTTTGACTACAAACGGATCGCCGGCGGCATGCTCGTGCAGACTCCCGACGAGTCCGCGGCCGACGAGGGCAACTTCAAGGTCGCCACGGAGCGCACGCCCTCGCTCGAGGAGCTCACCGACCTCCTCTTTGCATGGCGCTGCGTGAAGCACGTGACCTCGAACGCGATCGTTCTCGCGAAGGGACTCGCAACCGTCGGGGTCGGCCCGGGCCAGATGTCACGCGTCGTGGCCGTCGAGACGGCGGTGCGCAAGGCCGGCGAGAACGCCCGGCTCGCGGTCATGGCGTCGGACGCGTATTTCCCGTTCCCAGACGGCATCGAAGTCGCGGCTCGGGCGGGCGTGACCGCGATCATCCAACCGGGCGGGTCGCTCCGCGACGCGATGATGATCGATACGGCGAACAAGAACCACATGGCGATGCTCTTCACCGGCCGGCGTCACTTCAAGCACTGATCCTCGATCGAGCGACGAGGGGCGCAGCGTGGGGGGCCTTCCGAGCGAGCGGCCCCTAGACGGCTGAACATCGCGGTCCCACGAGGGGCCGAGCGAGGAAGACTCCCACGCTGCGGCACCGCGGCCTCCGCGCGACGCTAGGCCAGCGCGCGTTCGAACACGGCGCGGTGCTCGTCGAGGTACCTGACGTCCTCCTCCACCATCCGTCGCGGCGTACCCCGGTCAACGAGGGTGGTGAAGCCTGGATCGCCAAGTCTCGCTTGGTCCTCCATGAACTTGGCGATAAAGATCGCTCGGGCACGGACGGCGTCGATCAGGCCGGTTCGGTCCGTGAGGTGGTACGCCTCGCAAAAGCTGCGGAGCCGTCGCGCACGTTCGTCGACGTCTGGCACGGCGGTCGCGCCGGCTATCAGGGGAACCCAGCAAAATGCCGCATTGGCCACGTCCCAAAGCCGCGGGCCCGGCCCTGCGAGATCCCAGTCCAGGGTGAGGGCATACCGGCCGTCGCGGAACAGCGCGTTCCACGGCGACCAATCGTTGTGGCAGATGATCTCGTGAGGGTCCGGACTGACGAGCCGCCACCACGCACCGGCCGGCGGCACGAACTGGGCGACGAGGTCGTGATAGCGGCGCAGATGCCGCGCTGCGCCGACCATGTGATCCTCGCGAAACACCGCGTCCGGAAGCGGCACGGGGTGGCCAGGGTAGACCTCGCCCTCGATGAAGCCGAGGATCTCGCGTCCCTTCGCGTCGGTGCCGATCACACGCGGCGCGTCGAATCCTTCGCGCTCGAGAAATCGCAGGAGCGCATGCACGGATGGAGTCCACGGACCGGCGCGGCGGTGCACAGTGTCGCCGATACGGACGGCGTCATTCAGGTTTCCGCCGAGAGATCGTTCTTCGGCCATCGCGAGGGAGGGTACGCGAGCACAATCGCGCGTTAGGCTCCGCTGCGTGCTCGCCGTCGCGCCCGCCGACCTCGCGAAGCTGCCGGCCACGCCCGGCGTCTATCTCTTAGTCGACGCGCGCGGTCGTCTGCTCTACATCGGGCGCGCCTCGAGTCTGCGGTCTCGGGTCCGCAGCTACTGGTCGGTGGGACTCGACCGGCCCGGGCTCCGGCGGATGGTGCGCCGGGTCCGCCGCGTCCTCGCCGGCTCCTGCGTATCCGAGCACGAAGCGGCGCTGCTCGAACGGACGCTCCTCGAGCGCCTTGATCCGCCGTTCAACCGGACAAGCGGAGTGGAGACGGTGGTCGGTGTGCGGTTGAGCACGACCCCACCGGCGATTTCGGCCGTGGTCGAGCTTGCACCGCGAGTCGGTCGAGTCTTCGGCCCGTACCTCGGCTGGGCGCCGACGTACGCGGCAGCGGCCGCGCTCGTGCGCCTCTTTCCCGTCCATTTCTGCCGTCCTGCCGGGGAGCTGGATAGCGTCCAGCGCGATCTCGCTCGGATCCGCGGGGTATCGGAGAACGATCTCGCCGATCTCTCGCAGCGTGCGGCAGGTGTGCTGGACCGCAACCGGTCCGCCGTGATCGACGCCGTCGACCGCGTGCGCCGAGACCGCGAGCACGCAGCGGAGCTGCGCCTGTACGAGCGAGCCTCCGAGCTGCAGCGGCAGATCGACGGTCTTCTGTGGATCACCCAACGGCAGAACTTCATGCGGCTCGGTGAAAGCGGCGAGCGCTGGATCGTTGACGAGTCGCGGATCGATGAGGTCGTCTCGGCGATCGGCTGATCTAGGCGAGCTCGATGTAGCGAAACGCCTCCGCGGCAGGCATGTTCCAGGTCGATCCGGTGTTCTTCCCCCACCAGCGCATACGTTCGGCAAAGCCGCGGCGCCCGCCGACCTGGCTCTTGTGCGCCCTGAGGGCGGCGATCTTTCCGTCGATCGACCCCGAGATGTCGAACCAGATGTTCGGGTCGCGTGTTCCGAAGAGCAACACACGTGATACCCGATGATGCTGCAGTCCGCCGGTGAGCTGCTCGGGGAAGAAGAGATGGTCGCGCGCCGCGATCACACCGTCGAGTCCACTCCATCCGGCAACGCGGTGGTCGGGGTGGACTTGGTAGTGGCCCCAGGGGTCGTTCGTGAAGACCACATCGGGCCGGTGCTCGCGGATGACGCGACACACCTCGCCGCGAAGATCCATGCTCACCTGGAGTTCGCCGTCCTGGTGCCCGAGGAAGACGAACTCTTTGACGCCGATCGCCTCGCCCGCCGCGCGTTGCTCGCGCTGCCTCGTGTCAGCCATCTGTTCCGGCGTCATTTTCGGATCGTGCGTTCCCTTCTGGCCGCTCGTGATCACGCAATAGGTCACGTGCGTGCCCGCGGTGCGGATCCACGATGCAAGCGTGCCCGAACACCCGAAGTCGACGTCGTCCGGGTGAGCGAAGATCGCCATCGCCCGCTTTGGGATGGCGAATGAGGTCGCCACCTATACGTTCACCTTGCGCTCGTCGAGCACGCGGTCGTACAGATCCACGATCCGGTCCCCGACGCGGCGCCAGGTGAAGTGTTCCGCGCGGTCGCGCGCGCCGTGGGCCAGGTGCATGCGGAGGCGGGCGTCGGTCAGGACCTCCGCCATCGCATCGGCGAGTGCCTGGTAGTCGCCGGCCGGCACGAGAAGTCCCGACCGACCGTTTTCGATGATCGTTTGGAGACCTCCGACGCGGGTGCCGACCACGGGCGTGCCGCACGCCATCGCCTCGAGCGCGACGAGGCCGAAGGACTCGGTCAGTGACGGCACCGCGCACAAATCCGCGGCCGCGTAGTAGAGGGCCAGGTCCTCCTGCCCGCGTGAGCCGACGAACGAAACGTTCGACTCAAGGCGATGTTCGTGGACAAGACGACGCAGCTCCAGGATCTTTTCTGTTTCGGGCGCGTCGTCGCCGGGATCGAGGGCGCCGCCGACCACGAGGAGACAGACGTCGCTTCTCATGTCGGGATGACGCTGAAAGAGAAGGCCGAGCGCGCGCAGGAGCACGTCGATCCCTTTGATCTGCTCGATACGACCGACGAACAGGATGAGCCGCTCGCACTGATCGCGCCCGAGCTTCTCGCGCGCATCGACCTGTCGGACCGGGTGGAAGAGCGTCGGATCAACGCCGCACGGAATGACCGCGACGCGCGAGGCATCGGCGCGGTAGAGACGCCGCAGCTCGCCGAGCTCGATCTCGCTGGCCGCGACGACGGCCGCGGATTTCTTGACCGCCTCACGTTCGATCTCGATCCGGATGTCGCTCTCGCCGTCGATGTCCTCGTCCATGACCTCTCGCTTCACGAGACCGAGGGTGTGGAACATCTGCACGACCGGGACGTTCCATGTCTGCTCGAGGCTGCGCGCGACCTTCGCCGAGAGCCAGTAATGCGCGTGCACGAGGTCGTACGACTTTTCCTCCGACGCTGCGTGTTCGATGAGCTTGTCGGTGAACTCGTCGAGGTGCTCGTATACCTCCATCTTCGGCCAGTAGCCGATGGGGCCCGACTGGATATGGATCACGCGCGCGTTCGGACCGAGCTGCTGGATCCGTGGGTCGTCCTTCTCGCGCCAACGTGTGAAGACATCGACCTCGACACCGCGTGTGCCGAGGTCGCGCGCAAGTTCGCGCACGTAGACGTTCATGCCACCGGAGTCGCGGCCGCCAAGCTTCGCAAGGGGACACGCGTGGACCGAGACCATCGCGATCCGGCGGGTCACGAGCGAGTTGCCTCGAGACGGAGGAGCCAGCGATCCGTCGCACCGAGGTCGTACTTGTAGGGCTCGCCGCCCCGAAGGAAATCGCAAGTCCGCATGCCTTCCTCGATCGCGGCTCGGATCGCGTACGCGTAGCACGCGATACCGACCGAGAGGGACGCGAGGGCGACGTCGTAGGCG
The DNA here is from genome assembly GCA_005883775.1 of Chloroflexota bacterium. Lineage (GTDB taxonomy): Bacteria > Chloroflexota > Limnocylindria > P2-11E > P2-11E > 3-1-20CM-2-70-9. The sequence goes on from VBEU01000072.1 coordinate 5,028, forward strand.
GCGTTGTAGAGCGCGAAGGTCCCTTCGTAGACGAAGGCGAAGACGACCGCCGCATCCTCGCCATCCACGTTCATCACGCCGAGTCGCAGCCATTCCCGCGAACCGAGCATCTCCGCGAGATCGCGGAAGAAGCCTTCCATCTCCTCTGTCATGAACTCGGCCTTCTCGCCGCGCGACCGCCGATGGAGCGCCACAAACCGATCGAATACCGAGGCGCGCTCGCTGTCGCTTGCGAACCGGAACGCCACCCGGCGTCCCGTCTCGAGGCCGCGCAGCTTGCGCCGCAGCTCGTGGCGCTCCTTCTTTCCGAGGTGGTCCACGTAGGCCTCGAAGCTGTCGGAAAGGGTCAGTCGTGGCGCGCTGACGAGGCGATCGAGCCGCACCTCGTAGCCGGCGCGGCCGAGCCCCGCCGAGAGAGCATCCAGTGTTCCGGAGTCCTCGGGAACGAACTCGAAGATGGCGCGGGGCGATCTCCTCACGGCGATCCAAGCGGCGAGAGACTCCGCGACGACGGGCACATCCACCGGCTTCGCCACGACGTCCTGGTAGTCGGTGTATTCGCCGCCCGCGAAGGAAATGGTGCCGTCGTCCTCAAGAGCGAGCGCGGCGATGCCGCGTTCCGCGATCCAAAGCGTGATCTGCTCGCGGCGGTCGTATGCCCGCGCTACACGGATCCAGTCAGGCGTGAGAAAGACATTCGGGTCGGCGCGAAGCCTGGCCAGCTCGGACCATTCGGCCTCGAGCGACGCCGGGTCGCGCGCGATACAGACCGGGTCGGACGTGGTCAGGATCATCCGAGTCTAGGCGAGTACACGTTCGAGTGAACGTGCGCGCGACTCATAGAATTCCGCGATGAATCGCGATCCCGCACCGCGCGTGATCGTCGCCCCGCAATCCTTTAAGGGCTCGGCCGATGCGGTCGCTGTCGCTTCGGCCATCGCGCGCGGCATCCGTCACGCCTGGCCGGGCGCGCACATCGAAGAGATGCCTCTCGCCGACGGCGGCGAGGGAACCGTGCGGGCGCTCGTCACGGCGACGAATGGCGGCCTGCGCAGGTCGCGCGTGCACGATCCGCTTGGTCGCGAGATCGACGCGGAGTGGGGCGTCCTCGGCGATGGACTGACCGCCGTGGTCGAGATGGCTGCGGCAAGCGGTCTTCCGTTGCTCGAGCTGAACGAGCGCGACGCCCGTATCACGAGCACCCGCGGGACGGGCGAGCTCATCCTTGCCGCGGCGGCGAGCGGTGCTCATCGCATCGTCATCGGCATCGGTGGGAGCGCGACGAACGACGGCGGCGCCGGCATGGCGCGCGCCTTCGGCTACCGCTTTCTCGATCGAAGCGGCAATGATCTCCCCGAGGGCGGCGCGGCGCTCGCGAGGCTCGGTCGTATCGACGGCCAGACCGATCCGCGCCTGGTCCGTCCGTCGATCGAGGTCGCGTGCGACGTTCGCAATCCGCTGCTTGGACCGGAGGGCGCTTCCGCGATCTACGGACCGCAGAAGGGAGCCACACCCGAGATCGTGCGTGAGCTCGATGCCGCGCTCGCGCGCTACGCGGATGTGGTCGAGGCGTTCGTCGGCAGATCGATCCGAGACGTCCCCGGCGCCGGCGCGGCGGGCGGTCTCGGGGCGGGACTGCTCGCGTTCCTCGATGCGCGCCTTGTCTCAGGTGCCGAGCTCGTCCTTCGCGCGGTCGGATTCGCCGAACGTATCGCCGGCGCCGACCTCGTCGTCACCGGGGAAGGTCGCGTCGATCAGCAAAGCGGTTTCGGGAAGCTCACGGGCGCGGTGACGGCGGCCGCGCGCCGCGCAGGCGTACCGGTGGTCGCGATCGCCGGGAGTCTCGGCGCCGGTCACGAGACGCTCGGTCTCGACGCGATCGGGATCGCGAGCGAGGATGTCCCGATGACGCAGGCGATGCGAGAGCCGCTGCCCCTAATCGAGCGCGCGGCGGAGAAACTCTTGCGTGCGCGGCCCGCGATAACGCACTAGCGTTAGCCCGCCATGCGCCAGACCGCGCCCGCGGCACGCACTCCTCCGCTCGAGCGGATCCCAAGCGAGCGCACGGCGAGCCTCGAGCTTGTCCGCATCACCGAAGCCGCCGCGATCGCCGCGGCCCACTGGATGGGCCACGGGAACAACAACGAGGCGGATCAGGCGGCCGTCGATGCGGCTCGGAAAGCGATGGAAGAAACACGCTTCAACGGCCTGATCGTGATCGGCGAGGGCGAGCGCGACGAGGCGCCGATGCTGTACATCGGCGAACGCGTCGGCCGCGGCGACGGTCCCGAGGTGCACATCGCGATCGACCCTCTCGAGGGCACGAACCCGGTGGCGAAGGGTCGACCGAACGCCGTCGCGGTCATGGCCGTCTCGGAACCGGGTGGGCTGCTTCACGCGCCCGACACCTACATGGAAAAGCTCGTCGTGGGGCCGCCGGCGAAGGGAAAAGTCGACCTCGACCGGCCGGTCGCGGAAAATCTGAAGGCCATCGCGCAGTCACTCAACCGCGACGTGAGTGACCTGACCATCGTGATCCTCGATCGTCCGCGACATGAAAAGCTCATCAACGACGTGCGTGCCGCCGGTGCTCGCATCAAGCTCATCGAGGATGGCGATCTCATGGCTTCCCTCTCAGTCCCCATCGCCGGTACGGACGTGCATGCCGTTATGGGCACGGGCGGCGCACCTGAGGGCGTGCTTGCCGCCGCCGCGCTCCGGTGCCTCGGCGCGGAGATCCTCGGCCGGCTTCGCTTCCGCAACGACGAGGAGCGACGACGCGCGAAGAAGATGGGCGTCGCCAACGAGGACCGCGTCTACCGCACCGAGGACCTTGCGAGCGGCACCGACATCCGATTCGTGGCGACCGGGGTGACCGACGGCGAGGTGCTGAAGGGCGTCCACTTCTTCGCGCGCGGTGCGCGGACGCACTCGATCCTGCTCGACCGGCTCATGGGAAAGCTGCGCTTCATCGACACGACGCACTTCGAAGACATCGACCAGCCGCCGCTCATCCGGCTGGAATGAACCGCCGCTAATACGTCTCGGCGGACCTCGGCAGCGAGGCGGCCCCGTTGCGGACCGCGCGCACCAGCACCTCGTAGTTCGCGTCCTTCAAGACGCAGCCTGCGCCGAAGGCCCGCGCGACATCGCACACGTCCGCGTCGAGCGTGTACATCACGACGCGCGTGTCCGGAAGCTCGCTCGTGATCCATTCGAGGACGTGGACGCCGCGCCCCCCAGGCATCTCGTCGTCGAGGATGACCACGTCCGGCATGAGTTCCTGGCAGGTGCGGACGGCCTCCTGCGCATCGCGCGCGACGCCGACGCAGTCCATGTCACGCTCGGCGTTGACGAGGTAGCGGAGGTTCTCGCGGACCGACGGGTGATCGTCCACGACGAGGACGCGGATCCTTCCCCCAAGCACTTTCGCCAGTTTAGGTCGAGTGGGCTCGTTCATGCGATGTCGATTTCCGATTGACATGCGGCAGGTCTGCGCCTAGCTTGTTCGGGTGCCCGCGATCCGCACGCGAAGGCGCCGTCCGGCGCCGCTTTCGCCCTCCCTGAAAAAGCTCGGCGAGCGCCTGCGTGAGGCACGGATCGCGGCGGGCATGTCGCAAGCCCAGCTCGGCGCACCGTACTTCACGCGCGCGCACGTGAGCGCGATCGAGCTCGGCAAGATCCGTCCGGCGATGCGCTCGCTCGAGCACATGGCAAGAAAGCTGGACAAGCCCGCGTCGTTTTTCCTCGACGACGCAGATCTGGAACGTGCGCGAGGCGAGCGGGAGCTCGAGATCGGCGCGATCGCCGGCCTGCTCACGTTCGGCTCGGCTCCGGAGGCGCTGCGCCGCGCCGAGAAGCTGCTCGATGCGGGGAATCTCTCCGTACGGGAGACCGGCCGTGTTCGGCTCCACGCGGGTTCGGCCCTCAACCTTCTGCAGCGCGGCCGCGACGCGATCAAGGCACTGACCATCGCACAGCGACTCGCGGGCGAGCTCGGCGACGAGCCGCTCGGCCGCGCGGCCGACTATCAGCTCGCTGTGGCCACCCGGATCGCCGGGAATCCACGCGGAGCGCGCGAGATGCTCGAGGCGCTTCTTCGCCGGATCGAGAGCGTGAAGCCGCCCGACCAGCTCTTACGGCTCCGGGTGCTGATCACGATGGGTGGCTGCGCGCAGGATCTCGGGGAGCCGCAGGCCGCGACGACCTATTACCAGCAGGCCCTGGAGTGGTCCAGCGAGATCGGCGACCTCGCGCGGATCGCGTTCATCCATCAGGGCCTCGGCAACGCTTACCGCGCTCTGGGGGACCACGACGCGGCGGCGGACGCCGGCCGCATCGAGGCCGCATACGAGCATGTCGCCCGCGCGATCGAGATCGCGCGCGTGTCCGGACCTGCCGCGTACCTGGCCCACTGCTACGCGACGCGGGCCGAAGTCGCGTTGAAAGCCAGGGATGTCCCGCTCGCGCGCTCGAGCGCCGAGGCAGCGATCGCGGCCGTCGCGGAGCGGGGCGCGGATGCGGACCGCGCGGTCGCGGGCGCGACGCTTGTGCTCGCCGAGCTCGATCTCCGCGAGGGCGACACGGCGAAAGCGGAGCGGCGCATGCGCGACGTGGCGGCGATCTACAAGAGCCTCGATGCGAAAGCGGAGCTCGGCGACGTCCTCATGCGGCTGTCACGCTCGGCAAAGAAGCACGGAGATCTGCGCGCCGCCGAGCGCTACGCAACACAGGCATACACCGTGACGAAGCCGGCGAGCGCCAACGTCGAGGTCTAACCCGCGGCTGCAGACCGCGGGTCCTGTCCCGGGGTCGGGGTCGCGCGCTCGCCTACCGGTCCGCTCCCCACCACCTGGAACCAGTCGCTTGTGACGCGGCCGGTCAGCGCCTCGCGCGCAACCCGCTCCCCCGTGCCACCCGCGGTCTGTCCTTGGTTCTTAGTCTTTTTGTTGGCGCTCTGCGGCGATCAGCACGTTTCGCAGTAGCAGCTCTGTCGTGACAGCACCCAGACCACCTGGGACTGGGCTGAGCGCAGCCGCGACCGAGGACACGCTCTCGACGTCGACGTCGCCGACGACGCCTTTCGGCGTGACATTGATTCCGGCATCGATGATCGTCGCACCCGACGAGACCATGTCGCCGCGGAGGAAACCAGCTCGTCCCACGCCAACGACCACGATGCTCGCGGCCTTCGTGACCCCGCGCAGGTCCTTGGTCTCGCTGTGTGCGATCGTCACCGTCGCGTCCTCGCTCAAGAGGAGGTACGCCGTCGGGCGGCCTACCACCGTGCTCCGTCCGACGACGGCCGCGCGCGCACCGCGCAAAGCGATGCCGTGGAATTTCAGCAGCTCGATGACGGCCTCGGCCGTCGACGGGACAAAACGCGGCCGACCGTCGGCGAGCAGCCCGACGTTGAACGGGTTCATGCCCTCCACGTCCTTCGGCGGAACGATGTGGTCGACGATGTGACCCTCGTCGAGCGTTCCAGGCAGGGGTTCTTCCCGCGCGCTGTGAGGCGTTGCTGGTAAGTGCTCGCGGCCGGGTCGATGCCTACCGAGACCGCCGCGAGTCGCGGCGCGATCCCCCGGGCGTGCAGCGCCGCGCTTCGCTCGCGCGACTGCTCGTGCAGCTTTTCGGCGAGAGGCTTGCCGAGAAGGAGCCGCACGGTGCTACCGCGCGATCCGAGATTCGACGAAATCCGTGATGCGTCGCCGCTGTTCGTCGCTCCCGTCGACCGCGCGATCGAGGTGCTCGGAGATCACCTTTACCTGAGCCGGATCCTTTATCGACGCGAGGTTGATCATCACGTTCAGGGCGGCCCCGCGGAGCGCGGTCTCGGCCATCAGCGCTCCGACGCCGATGTCGCTCGCCGTCATCGGGCTGGCGCTGGCGACGCCCCGCTCGCATGCGTCGAGCAGCCGCCGCGCGGTCTCGGCCACTTCGAGTGGGACCCGCGACGCCGCGAGGAGCGCGGCCTGCATGCGGTCCTGCCGCTCCTTCTTTTCCTCATCGGTCTTCCGCGGAAGCTTCATCGCCTCCGCGACGCGCGCGTACGCGGCGCTGTCATCCTCTACGAGCCGTAGAAAATCCGACCGGAGGTTGTCGGTCTCCTCGATGTACGCCTCGAGCGCCTCCGACCGATCCTTTTTGATCGAGATACGACCGACCATCGCCGCCAGCGCCGCGCCCATGGCGCCCGCATATGCGGCCGCACTCCCACCGCCGGGCACAGGGGAATCGGCGGAGAGGTCGTCGGTGAACGCGCGCAGGGAACGTTCGATGAAGCGATCGGGCATTGGGACGGGGCCGAAGTGTACGTGCTAGCATCATTCGAAACTTCATACGCGATCCCTTTCATGCAGAGAGGCTGAGGGAACGGCCCGATGACGCCTCGGCAACCGGCGGAGTCCCGCTGCGGTGCCAATTCCGTCCCAATGGTTCAGTCCTGGGAAAGATGAGAGGGTCGACCGAACCGGGAGACCTCTCGTCATAGATAGAAGGAGAGGTCTTTTCTTTTGAGCGCACTGGCGAGCCTTCTGAGATCGGGCGAGTTCGTCGTCACGGCGGAGCTCAATCCGCCGAAGAGTGCCGCGGCGGCTGTCGTGCGCCGGCGAGCTGAGGCGCTCAAGGGCGTGGTCGACGCGGTGAACGTCACCGACAGCAACCGGGCGAATGTCGCGATGGCCGCGATCCCGGCCGCGGCGATCGTCCGCAGCGTGGGCCTCGAGCCCATCGTCCAGATGACCGGACGCGATCGCAACCGGATCGCGCTACAGGCCGATGTCCTCGGCGCGACGGCGATCGGCATCGAGAATTTCGTCTTCATGAGCGGCGACGATCCGAAGCAAGGCAACCACCCCGATGCGGTGTACGTGAAGGACCTCGACGGAGTCGGTCTGGTGAAGATGGCCGTCGGGATGCGCGACCAGGGCCAGTTTTTGTCGGGCGACGAGATCAAGCAGCCGCCGAAGCTGCTCGTTGGCGGGACGGCCTCGCCGTTCACCAAGCCG
>VBEU01000073.1:0-5480 GCA_005883775.1 Chloroflexota bacterium
GAGCGGCAGGGGTGCGCGCGAAGCCGATCGCGCCCAGGTCGTTCGCGAATGCTTCGAGCGGATCGGCCTGGTCAAAGGGAATCGGGGCGTTCTCGGCTGGTCGTTCGTCGCGAAGACCGAAATCGTGATCGAGGAACTGTCCCCAGACCCAGGCCCATTGGGTGATGCCGTCTTTCGAGAAGATGTTCTGACCCACATCGTTGAAGATGCGATTGCTCACATAGCGCACCGACGGACCGGTCGGCATGCTGGAGATCCCGTCGGCGTAGTTCGTCGGCGCGACCCGAAGGTAAACGGTTCCCGCCTGGCCCCAGGCCGGATGGCGCAGGTTGTTCCCGCTTCCATCGAGTGTTCTGATCGCAAACGCATTTGCGTCGCCAGGTGTCGTGGTGACCGCGAGGGCGATGATCGTAAGAATGAGTGCAACGACGACAGAACGTGATGGATCGCGCATGCGGTACCTACGGCCCCTTACGTCCCTTCCCCATCGAAGGCCCGGACGGGTCGCACGCTCACTCGACGAAACGCCCCGACGCCAGCGCCGCTTCCCTCCCCTCAACTCGATGAGCGGCTAGTCGAACCGAATCTCCATCAACTCAACGCGCGCGCATCGGGGAGGCGTTACCGCGCGGAGATAAGAAGGTGGGGTCAGACGATTAAGAAGACGAGGTCGGGTGACTGAAGTACCGAACTGCGCAGTTCTGAATGTGCACACGTGTGGCCTCGTGGGCCTTCCTAATTCGCGTTTGATGCGATAGAATGCATGTTCTATAGACGGATTGGAGACCAAGATCTGCGGGCGCTGCGCGATCGAAAAGCCCATCGACCAGTTCGGCTTCCGCTATGTGGAGCGCGGCATCCGTCACTCGTGGTGCAAAGGCTGCATGACTGAGTACAAGAGCGCTTGGTACGAACGCAATCGCGCGACGCACATCGCGCACGTCCGAGCGGCTAGAGACCAAACGGGGGATGAGAACCAGAAACTTATGTGGCAGTACTTAGCGGTGCATCCGTGCGTCGAATGCGGCGAGCGAGACCCGGTCGTCCTCCACTTCGATCATCTCCGCGATAAACGCAAGGACGTGGCCTACATGTGCAAGTCCGGTTTCGCGTGGGCAACGATCCTCGTAGAGATCGCAAAGTGTCAGGTCCTCTGTGCCAACTGCCATGCGACAAAGACGGCCAGGGAGCGCGGCATCTGGGAACGGAAACACATGACGTTGCACATGCCGTCCGTTTTCGAGACCGATCGCATTCATAATTGCGGTGGGCCGTTAGCTCAATTGGATAGAGCACCCGCCTTCTAAGCGGGAGGCTTGCGAGTTCGAGCCTCGCACGGCCCGCAGCAAACACTCATCTCGTGTTATCTATTCGCCATGCTCCGCCGGCTGGACCATGTGGTCTTCGTCTTCCGCGATCTCCAGTCGGCCATTGACGACTACCGCCGCCGCGGCTTCACCGTGACCCCAGGCGGAGAGCACGCCGATCGCATCACGCACAACGCACTCATTCCCTTCGCCGACGGAACCTACGTCGAGCTGGTCGGGTTCCGCGATCTCAGCCGATCGGCGACGCACCGCTGGTGGAATGTCGCGGCCAACGGCGGCGGGCTCGCGGATTTCGCGCTCCTGTCCGACGACATCGCAGCCGACGCCGCGGCGCTCGCCGAGCTCGTGAAGACTCCGCCAAAAGAGGGCGGCCGCATCACCCCCGATGGGGTCGAGCTCAAGTGGCGCACCGCTGTGCTCAAGCCGCCTCTTCCATTCATCATCGAGGACCTCACGCCGCGCGAGTTCCGCGTACCCAGCGGTGCGGCGGCCGATCATGCGAATGGCGCGATCGGTATTGCCTCGGTCGTCATCGGCGCCATCGACATCGCCGACGCGGAATGGCGCTACGCCGCGCTGCGCGAGCGGGGCGCACCGCACGTCGAGGTCCGCAAGGCGGAGAAGGACGGCATCATGGACGTGCGGTTTCGGAGCGGCTAGCGCGGCGAGTGGATCGGCCGGCCGGCAGCAGAAAGCGCGGCTTCGCGGAAGCTCTCGGCGAGCGTGGGATGCGCGTGGATCGTCGCGATGACGTCCTCGATGGTCGCCTCGAGTCGCATCGCGAGCGTCGCCTCGGCGATCAGCTCACTCGCTTGTGGGCCGACGATGTGCACGCCGACGATCCGCTGATCCTTCCCCGCCGTGACGATCTTCGTCAGCCCGTCCACCTCGCCCAGCGCCAGCGCACGGCCCGACGCGCGGAAGTTGTAGCGAGCGACCTTCACGTCGGCGCCGTACTTCTCTTTGGCCTGGGCTTCGGTCAAGCCCACCTGCGCGATCTCGGGATGCGTGTACACGACGTTCGGCGTGACGTCGTAGCTCATCACAGCGTCCTCGCCGAGGATGGTGTCAACGGCGACCTCGCCCTGCGCCGATGCCACGTGGGCGAGCTTCGGCGCGCGCGGATCACCGATGCAGTCGCCGATCGCCCAGACGCCGGGGATGTTCGTGCGCATCCGGTCGTCGACGGTGATTCCCATGCGGTTCGTCGTGAAGCCGGCCTGCTCGACGCCCGAAAGGTTCGCGATCCGGCCGGCTCCGAGGAGAACGTGCTCGCCTTCGAACGACTCTTGCTTCCCGTCGACCTCGGCACTCACCGCCACGCTCGGCCCGGTGCGCTTCACCTCGGTCACCTTCGCGTTCGTGCGCACTTTCACGCCACGCTGCTCGAGCGCGCGCGCCAGGGCGCGGACGAGCTCCGTGTCGGCGTACGCGATCGGCTGCGGGAGCATCTCGAGCACAGTGACGTCGCTTCCGATCTCCGCGAAGAACGTGCCGAGCTCGAGCCCGACCGCGCCTCCGCCGATCACGATCAGACGTTTCGGGATCTCGGCGAGCGCGAGCGCGCTCACGTTGTCGAGCGGCTTCGCCTCAGCTAGTCCTTTGATCGGGGGCATCCCGACCTTCGATCCGGTCGCGACGATCAGCGCCTTTGCGTCAACGGTCTGATCGCCGACCCGGAGCTGCGTGGGAGAGACAAAAGTCCCCTCACCTTTGATGAGATCGGCCTTCCGCCCTTTCAGGAGCGCCTCGACGCCTGACACGAGCTGAGCGACGACACGATCCTTGCGGGCGACGGCCTTCGGGAGCTCGAACCGTGCGCCGTCGACGTGGATGCCGTGATCCTCCCCGTGTGTGGTCACCCAGTACGCATGGCTCGAGTCGAGGAGTGCCTTCGACGGGATGCAACCGACGGTCACGCAGATCCCGCCAACGCGATCCCGCTCGACGAGCGCGACCTTCGCGCCCTTGACCGCGGCATGTAGCGCTGCGACATATCCGCCGGGGCCACCGCCGAGGATCGCTATGTCGTACGTCGCCACTAAGAAAAGAGCCTAGGGTCTTCCGACGCGTCTCGCTCCAATGGATGCTCGAAGTATCCGTGCCTCGCGCGATACCAGAGGTAGAGCGGCAGGAACGACAGACCGAGTCTTTCGTATTGCGCGACGTGCCGCAGCTCGTGGCGCCAGACCGCCGGCGTCGGTTCCACGCTCGCGACGATCACGTGCCCGAATGTGATGGCGCCGAAGCCGCGCCGAGTCAGAACGAGGTTCGCGAGCCCGCGATCGCTGACGTAAAGGAAGCAGCCATCGCGACGGCGCGGAAGCGTCAAAGAGAGCAACCCCAAGACATGGCCGATGGGGTCGGCGTGATGCGCGACGAGTGCCCGACTCAGATTCAGGGGATGGTCGCGACCACATCGTCGACGGCGGCCAAGACCCGCGCGCGCGTGGTCAGAGAGGAATCGAAGTACAGCGTGATGAGTCGCTCCTTGCGATCGACCGCGACCGACGCCACGCCCTGGATCTGCCGGCATCCGGCGAGGATGTGCTCGGCGCAGCTCTGGCAAATGAGCTCGAGGACATCGACGGTGACGTGATCGCTCGAGCTCGCGACGACAATCACCGGTGGAAGGTCGCGCGCCATCAGCCGCGAAGCCGGCGCCCCGCAGGCGCTTAAGAAAAACGCGAATGCGACCAATAAGCGAAGACCCGGACGCACGGTTTCATTGTGCGCCCGGGTCTCCCGTCACCGCGCTGTTCTAGTTAGCGGTCGACCCGCTCGTCGTGAAGATCCTCCTTGAGGTCGCCAAGGCCCTCCTTGAGCTTGCCCTTGCCCTGATCGATCTTGCCGCCGATCTCGGTCGACTTGTCGCCGCCGAGCTTGCCGGCCTCCTCCTTGACCTTACCTTTGCCTTGATCCCACTTGCCTTCAATCTTGTCGTCCATGCACTACCTCCTTGGTCCTCACAGCGCGTGGGCCGACCGACTGAGGGCATACGCGGTGCCATGGCCCGCGCATTCGCATCCAATCGGTGTCGTCGACGTCACGGAGACGTATCGGCGGCGCGATTTGACGCCGGGAGGTCCAGCCGTATCGTCCCGCCGGTGATCGCCGTCGATACGGAGCGTCTGACCGCGAGCCTTCCTACGGGGTACCGCGCGCGGCCGTTCGAGGATCGCGATCGCGAGCCGTGGGTCGCCGAGCGCAACACGTGGTACGGCCTGATGGAGCAGGGCAGCGCAAAGGAATGGCGTACGTGGGAAGCGATGGCTCCGGACAAGTCGCTTCTTCGGATCGCGGTCGACGACCCTTCGGGGCATCTCGCCGCGCTCGCCGATATCGGCGCCGGAGGCGCATTCCAGCATCCGGATGGCGCGCAAAGTGGCGGCGTGTCGGTCGGGCGGGCCGACCGGAGCAAAGGGATCGGCAGTTCCCTGCTCGCAGTGATCATCGACGAAGCGATCCGGCGCAAGGCGCCGCGCTTCCTTGCCGGTGCCAGCGAGGCGCACCCCGACGCCCTGGCGTGGGCAGCGAAGCGAGGTTTCCGCGAGATCGGGCGGCGCATCGAGTCGTACGTCGAGCTCGCTTCGTTCGATCCCGACCGGTTTCGCGCGCGCGTCGATGACGTGCGCGGATCCGGCATCGCGCTCAAGACGATCGACGAGATCCTCGACGGCCGCGACGGCGAGACCCGCGAGGGCTTCATCCGAGCGCTGTACGACGCAGAGACGCCGATGTGGGACGACGTTCCGTGGGCGACGCCAACGCCGCACTGGCCGTACGACCGCTTCCGTCAGATGGGATTCGAGAGCGGCCAGATGATCGCCGATGTGTCCGTCGTCGCGTACGACGGCGACACGATCGCCGGATTCACGATGACCGGCAAGCGACAGTCGCAGGATGGCTATACCTGGATGACGGGCGTCGGGCGCAGCTATCGCGGCCGCGGTCTCGCGACCGCCATCAAGGTCGAGGCGCTATCGCGGGCCAAAGCGAAAGGTCTGCGCGCGTTGCTCACGACCAACGACGAGCCGAACAAAGCGATGCGTGAGATCAACGCCAAGCTCGGATACCGGACGCTGCCGGCACATGTGCAGCTGGAGAAGCCGCTGTTGCATTGACCACCCGCGTGGCACGGCGTTCGCTCTA
>VBEU01000073.1:5566-23545 GCA_005883775.1 Chloroflexota bacterium
CGGTCTCGACTCGGAGATCGCCGAAGAGGAACGGCTGAGGAGGCGCGGACTCAAATAGGAAGGAGGGAGGCCGGAGCCTCCCTCCTTCGCGTGCGAGCGGATCGGTTATTCGGCGGGTGTCGCCTCGGTCACCATGCCCGGCTCTTCGCCTCCGACCTCAGACCAGATCTTCGCTCCGCGCGGCTCGCGCAGGAACAGCGTGCCGATGACCACGGTCATGAGGGCGACGATGATCGTGTAGGCAAGGCCAAGGTAGATGTTGCCGTTCGGGTCGCCTGTGGTGTTGAACTGGCGTAGCGAAATGTCCGTCTTGATCGGGAGACCCATGAAGTTCGAGAGGAACGGCACGTATAGGAGCTGCCCCGCGGCGTTCTTAACCCCTTCGGGATAGGTCGCGCCGACCAGGCCGGTGAAGAGCAGCGGCAGCAGACCGCCGAACCAGCCATTTCCGAAGTGGTACGGGATCGAGAGCGACGTATAGCGAACCTTCGCGCGGAAGTACTCGACGAGGAACGCTGCGATCGGTCCGTAGACCATCGTGACGTAGATCACCTGGATCCAAACGAGGGCGACCATGATGAGCGTGTCGGGGTTCGCGGCGGTGATGAGACCTGTCGCGTCCTTCGTCACATGCGCGTGTTCGGTCATCTGCTGATAGATCGGTAGATATGTGATGGCGGCGATCAGACAGCCAGCAAGGATGATGAGCTTGCGGCCGATCCTGTCGGAGAGCCAACCGAATACCAGGAAGAACGGCGTGCCGAGCGCGACCGCCCACAGCATGATCGGATAGGCCTGCGTGAACGTCAGCTTCAGGTAGATCGTCATGAAGTTGAGCGCCTGGAACTGGCCTTGGTACCACACAACGCCCTGACCCGCGGTCAGGCCGAGCAGGACGAGGAGAATCACCCCGACCTTGCGGCCGCCGAAGGACTCGCTCGCCCAGTTCCCGGCACCGGTGACCGACTGCCGCGCCTCCTTGAGTCGCGCGAATAGTGGGGTCTCGCGGAGACGGAGTCGGATGTAGAGCGCGAATGCGACGAGGATCGCGGAGATGAGGAACGGGTACCGCCATCCTCCGGCAAGCCCGAGGAAGAGCGGAGCGTCGGTTGTGAACTCCTTCGCGGTCATGTTCAAGCGGAAGGCGAGAATGATCGCGAGGGCGAGGAAGAAGCCGACCGTCGCGGTCGTCTGGATCCACGCCGTGTAGAGACCGCGCTTGTTGTCGGGTGCGTGCTCCGCGACGTAGATCGCGGCCCCGCCGTACTCGCCGCCGAGAGCGAGGCCCTGAAGAAGCCGCAGCGCCACCAGAATGACCGGCGCGAAGATACCGATCTGGGCGTACGTCGGCAGAAAGCCGACGAGGACAGTGGCGAGACCCATGACCGTGATCGTGACGAGGAACGTGTATTTGCGACCGATGATGTCCCCGAGCGCTCCAAAGAAGACAGCACCGAATGGCCGGACGAGAAAACCGGCCGCGTATGTTGCGAACGCTGAGAGAAGAGACGCCGTGTCGTTGCCGCTCGGAAAGAAGATCGGCGCAAAGAAGGGCGCCAGAGTCGCGTAGAGGTAGAAGTCGTACCACTCGATGACGGTGCCGGCCGACGAAGCAGAGATTACGAATGGCAGACCGTATGTGCGCTTCGTAGTGGCGACCGCGGTGGCAGTTCGCGTTGCCAAGTTTTCCCCCTTCTGCTGACGACGCGTTTCAAAGGATGTCCAGAGAAGACCCACGAAATGGTCCGCCTGCCCGCTCATCACCTCCCCAACCAGCGCAAAACAGGTGATAGCGCGCTTGTCTACGTCTTTCCTTCCACATCGTCAATTCGGGTTTTCGCCTGTCGCACGCTGCGGGAGCGTGCGGTCCTGGCCCGGAACGCGGCGGGTCCTGTCTCGGCTACGCGGGTCTCTCCCTCAGCGCACCCTCCCCGCCTCGCAGCTCACTGCCGTTCGCTGCGGGCGGGTCCCCCGGGCACCCGCGCTTCGCGAGAGACCCGCTGCGCCGTGCCACCCGCCGCTTCGATGTCGGCTCGGCTAGTCGTCTTTCCCCGATGACGATGCCGTGCGGATGGACTCAACGACGCTCGAATCAGCAAGCGTCGTGGTATCGCCGAGTGGCTGGCCGTTCGCGATATCCCGCAGAAGCCTTCGCATGATCTTTCCGGAGCGCGTCTTCGGGAGCTCGGGGGTGAACATGATCGTCTTGGGACGCGCGATCGAGCCGATCGCTTTGACGACATGCTCCCGGAGCTCTTTGGACAGCTCCTCGCTTCCCTCGTTGCCGCCACGGAGCGAGACGAAGGCGAAGATCGCCTGACCGGTGATCGGGTCCTCCCGCCCGATGACGGCCGCTTCAGCCACCTTCGGGTGCGACACGAGCGCGGACTCGACCTCGGTGGTCGAGATGCGATGCCCTGAGACCTTCATCACATCGTCGACGCGGCCCATGAGCCAGAGGTAGCCGTCCTTGTCACGGCGCGCGCCGTCCCCGGCGAAGTACTTGCCGGGGTACCGGGCCCAGTACGTCTCGCGATAGCGCTTGTCGTCCTTGTAGATGCCGCGGAGCATCGCGGGCCACGGCCGCGAGATAACCAGATAGCCAGCGCCGCCAGCCGGCACGGACTTCCCGTCCTCGTCCACGACGTCGGCCTTGACGCCCGGGAACGGGAAGGTCGCGCTGCCGGGCTTGGTCGTCGTGAGACCCGGTAATGGCGTGATGAGGATCATCCCCGTCTCGGTCATCCACCACGTGTCGACGATGGGGCAGCGTCCGCCGCCGATGGTCGCCTGGTACCACAGCCAGGCCTCCGGATTGATCGGCTCGCCGACCGACCCGAGCAAGCGCAGCGACGACATGTCGTGCTTGGCGGGATACTCGGCGCCCCATTTCATGAACGTGCGGATCGCGGTGGGCGCGCAGTAAAGGATCGAGACCTTGTATTTCTCGATGATCGACCACCAGCGGTCCTTGTCCGGGAAGTCGGGTGTGCCCTCGTACATGACGCCGGTGGTGCCGTTCGCGAGAGGGGCAAAGACGATGTAGCTGTGCCCCGTGACCCAGCCGATGTCGGCAGCGCACCAGTACACGTCGGCGTCCTTCACATCGAAAATGAGCTTGTGCGTCGTCGCGACGCCGGCGAGATATCCGGCCGTCGTGTGCACGATGCCCTTCGGCTTCGCCGTCGTCCCGGACGTGTAGAGCAGGTAGAGCATGTGCTCGCTCTCGAGCGATTCGGCCGGGCACTCGGGCTTCTGGCGATCGACGATGTCGTGCCACCAGACGTCGCGTCCTTCGGTCCAGGGCACGTCCTGCTTGGTGCGGCGGACGACAAGGACCGTCTCGATGCTCTTCGTCTGGGCAATCGCGTCGTCAGCGTTCTTCTTGAGGGGGACGGTGCCGCCCTTGCGGTAGCCGCCGTCGGCCGTGATCAGGACCTTCGCTTCGGAATCATTGATGCGACCCGAGAGCGCTTCGGCGGAGAAGCCACCGAAGACGACCGTGAACGGCGCTCCGATGCGCGCGCACGCGAGCATCGCCGCGGGAAGCTCGGGGATCATCGGCATGTAGATCGCGACCCGGTCGCCCTTGCGCACACCGAGCTCTTTCAGGGCGTTCGCGGCGCGGGATGTCATACCGAGAAGGTCCTGGTAGCTGATCGCTCGGCTGTCGCCCGGCTCCCCCTCCCAGTAGTAGGCGATCTTGGAGCCCTTGCCCGCCTTTACGTGGCGGTCGAGGCAGTTCTCGGAGATGTTGAGCTCGCCACCTGAGAACCATTTCGCGTACGGCGCTTCCCACTCGAGCACCTTGGCGAACGGCTTGCGCCAGGTGAGGCTCTTGGCCTGCTCCGCCCAGAACCCCTCGAGATCCTTTTCGGCCCGCTCATAGATCGCCGGGTCCTTGGCGTTCGCCTGGGCGGCGAACTCCTTCGGCGGCGGAAAGCTCCGATCCTCCCGGGAGAAGGTCTCGAGCGCGGTGGACGACTTGGTTTCCGTGGCCAAGAGCGGCCTCCCCTAGAGGGCGCTCGGCCGGCCCCGGTCGAGCGCCAAGAGATGTGCTCGGTAGTGCTCTGGCAGCATGAGGAGCCAACCGAAACAATTCAAATCGCCGTAATAGGGATGCCTCGCGGTGGCTTTCAGATCGGGGTCGGCCGGGAACTCCTTGACGAGCCGTTCGGCCGTGGCCACCGTCTTTTCGGCCAGGCTCTGGATGCCGGCGCGGCTCACGTCGCCGGCGGCGGGCCGCGGCTGGCCCGTCCTTCCTGGAGGTCCGCCCTGGGCCAGCCGGAGGCCGGTGAGGGCAACACCCCGCTCGACGATGAGGAGGTGGGTTGCCACCTGACCGAGCCCCCAGTCGTCGTCCGACCCCTTGAGGAGGGGCCCGTCCGGTGTCTTTTCAACCCGGGCGAGCAGCTTCTCGCGCTCCATCGCTGTCCCGTCCACCAGCAGCTGAATCGTCTCCCGGAGCCATTCGGGGCGGTCGGAGGGCTCTTCGACCACCAAAAGAGGCACCGTCGCATCATGCGCTCTTGTGCGTTCGTGCAGAATGCGGCGCGAACCAAACAGGCCTTAGGCCGCACAGGAGGGTTACGTGGCTGGGATCTCGAAGTCGGAGACCCTGAATCGTCTATCGGAAAAGACCGGTCTGACCAAGAAGCAGGTGGGGCAGTTCCTCGATGAGCTGGCCGCACTCGCGTACAAGGAGGCCCGCAGCGGCTTCACCATCCCCGGCGTCGGGAAGCTCGTGATCGTCGACCGCAAGGCTCGCATGGGACGCAATCCCGCGACCGGTCAGCCGATCTCGATCCCCGCGAAGCGCGTGCTGAAGTTCCGGATCGCCAAGCAGGCGAAGGACTCGGTACTCGCGAAGCGCGGCAAGTAGCAGCAGCGGCGCTGTCCTAGCAATCCTCTGGCGAGGTCCGCTGTTCGCGGGAGGGCGGCGGGCCTCGCTCTCGTTTCCATGTGACGATGGTCTCGTGCGGCGCATCGCGGTCATGGCGGCGCGCGCCGCTCGACGAGGTCGCCGACACGCTGGAGGCCTGGGCTTCGGAGGAGTCGTGGATCATCGACGGGTTCGGGCCGTGGCCGGTGATCGATCGGCGCATGGCGAGGGCCGACACGATCGTGTACGTCGACTTCCCACTCCGCATTCATCTGTGGTGGGCGGCGAAACGCCAGGTCGCGTCCTTCGTCAGCGGTCGCGCGTGGGGAGGGCAGAGCGTGCCGCCCTCCTCGCTTCTGCTGTTTCGCGCGCTGCGCCGCGTCCACGCGATGCGACCCGACCTCCTCGAGCTCGTTACGAAGAGCGGGCGCGATGCGAAGCTGGTGCACCTTCGATCGCCGCGCGAAATGGAGCGGTGGGTCAGCGATGTGACGAGGACGGCCGCGGGAGTCGGCGACTGATGCCAGGTCCGAACGTGCCGTTCCCGCCGATGGAAGCGCAGCTCGTGGAAAAGCTCCCCGAGGGCGAGCGCTGGCAGTACGAGCCGAAGTGGGACGGCTTTCGCGGCGTGCTCGAGAACGACGGCGGAGAGCTCGCGCTCTGGAGTCGGAACGAGCGGCCGCTGCTTCGATATTTTCCGGAGCTGCGAAAGCTCGGCGATCTCCTGCCACCCCACTCGGCGCTGGACGGCGAGATCGTCATCGAGCTCGACGGCCGGCTCGAGTTCGACGCGATGCAGATGCGCCTGCACCCCGCGGAGTCACGCATACGGAAGCTCTCGGCCGAGACGCCCGCGCGCTACATCGCGTTCGACATCCTCCTCTGGAACGGCGAGCCGATCAAGGATCCCGCGCTGGCGCAGCAGTGGCTGGAGCGCCTCGAGATCATCGGCCTCGACGGCGTGATCGCAAAGCGCGTCGACCTTCCGTACAAGCCCGGGGCGCGCGACGCGGTCTCGAAGGTGAAGCACCACCGCACCGTCGACTGCGTGATCGTCGGGTATCGCACGAGCGGGACGAAAATTGCGTCGCTTCTTCTGGGCCTGTATCGCGAGGACGGCACACTCGACTTCGTCGGCCACACCTCGGGGATCGCGGGCCCGTTGCAGGCGCAGCTGCAGGAGATACTTCCGCCGCTCCTCAAAGAAGACCAGCACATCGACCAAGACTGGGGACGCACGCCCGAGGGCGGCTCACGCTGGTCGCAGGGCAAGGACCTGCCGTGGCACGAGATCCGGCCGGAGATCGTCTGCGAGGTACGTTTCGACAAGATGGAGCAGGAGCGGTTCCGCCACGGCACCCGCTTCATCCGCTTTCGCCCGGACAAGGAGCCGAAGCAGTGCACCTGGGAGCAGGTGAAGCCCACGGCCAAACCCGGTGACCCTCGGCTTGACGATCTCCTCCGTGGGAAGCTCGGCTAGGTCGACTGCGCCCGGAGCGATCCCTGGCGAAAGGCGGGGACCGCCGACGCTATCCCGAGAACGAGAGCGATCACGGTCACGAGAAAGGAGCCAACGGCATCCGGCTTGACCGTCATCAGGAACACGACGCCGAGTGCGACCGCCGTACGTGCGCGCACCGAGGCGACGAACAGAGGGGATTGCAACGCTCCCCGTAGGTCTTCCCTTAGAGATCCCTGGCCTGATCCAGCCGCCGCGAGGACCCGCGAAAGACGGATGCCGCTCACCGCGCCGAACACCGCAATGAACAGCAGTGACAAGAAGCCGATCCCAATCCAGCCGGTGGGACCCCACGTGACCGCAGTCATGTAAAGACCGAAAATCAGCAGGGCGGCCACGGATGCCGCTCCGAGCGCGCGGATGACTCCGTACACGCCTGCCCATTCGCGAACCTGCTCGACGGTGCGTGCGCCCCGCAGCTTGGCGATCCCGACCCAATCGAGCGCGAGAGCCGCGAAGACTCCGAGCGCGCCTGCGATGTGGAAAAAGAGCGCAATCGAATAAAACGTCAACACATCCTCCAGATTGAGTAGTTCAGGGCGACCCTGACGTTCGCTTGTGAATAGACCGTGAATGGCGTGTGGAAATCTCGGTGACTCCCGGAGAGTCCTAGTACCGCAGGGACTGCACGGTCGCGCGGCTAGGGGCGTTCTCATCGCAGGACCGGCGTTTTTCCGGTCCGGTGGGAAGGAGCCCTGGATGCTTTCGCGCTCTGTCTTCGCCCGCTACCTGTTGGTGGCAATCGTCTCGGCCTTCGTGGCCATGGCGACCGCCGCGAGCGGGGTCACCGCGCACAACGATGGCTTCAACGAGCGCATCTTGAACTGCCTTGAGACCCGTGACGCGAACAGCGATCAGTGCATCGCCGCGCTCGAGGTGAGCCCGGTCGACTCGAACTTCTTCCGCGTCCTCGCCGACAACCTCGACAACATGCCGGCGAAGGAAGAGCCGCAGCCCGAGGTCGACGTCTACTCCCTCGTCAAGGAATGTGCCGCGACGCAGAACCTCGAGAGCGATGAGTGCGTCGTCGCGCTCGAGCAGAGCGGACTCTCGCTAGAGGACTTCAAGGCGAAGTTCGCCGCGAAGCTCGCCTTTGCCGCGAAGAAGGACCAGATGACCGGGAAGATGAAAGACTGCCTCGACCTCAAAGCGAAGCTCAACGGCAAGTCGCCCGAGGAGCTCAGAGACCTGGTCGAGAGGATCAACTACGTGTGCCGTAAGGCGCTCGTCGAGTCACACATGAGCGCCGGCCAGTTCTGGTCGACGTACCGCTAACACCCATCCCCCTGCTCCCCGCGCGGCCCGAGTCGACGACTCGGGCCGCGCCGTTTGGCACCCACCCCGAACCGAACGACGCGGCGTGCTGTATGACCCATCGATGCGCAGAGCGCACGCCGTCGGCACACGCCTGAGATCGGTCCTCGCGCCCGTGTTTCTGGACGCGCTGTTGCCCTTGGGAGTCGCCTTTGCCGTGGTGTCGTTCCTCGCTGATCCCGCCCACATCGAGACAGGCGAGCTCCGGGCGAATTCCCTGCTCATGAACACGAGTCAGCTTTTTCGCAGGGAGGCGAACCCCTTCGGGGCGGCGGTCGGGAGCAGCGCGATCTTGATGCTCACATCGATTGCCGGTGCGATCGCGGTCGGCGTGCCGGCGGGCATCGCGTACGGGTGGTCGACGAGTCGCGCGTTGAGAGCGCTCGCCTGGTCGGTGAGCACGCTCGCGTCGTCGCTGCCGGCGTTCTTCTGGGCGGTCGCGATCGAGCTCGTGATGATCTGGCTCTGGGTCCAATTCCGCATCCAGGTCCTACCAACCGCCGGATTCGGGATCGACGAGCATCTCGTCCTGCCTTCTTTGGCGCTTGGGATCAGACCCGCCGCGTACATCTTTCGGCTGACCGCGACGGCAGTGGAGGAGATCCGGCACGCCGACTATGTCCGCACCGCGATAGCCAAAGGTCTGAGCGAGCGCGCGCTCCTTGCGCGTCACGTACTCCCCAACGCCAGCCCGAACATCATCGCCGCGACGGTGTTCGCCGCGCGCGGAGCCCTTTCGAGCCTCGTCATCGTCGAGTTCGTGTTCATCTGGGGCGGAGCCGGCCTCACGTTCGTGCAGGCCCTCGGCAACCGACGATTGGAGCTTGCGAGCGCGCTCGCGCTCGCGTTCGCCGTGGGCAGCGCGCTGCTCGCGCTGGCGGCGGATCTGGTGCGCACACGCGTGCGGGTCGGCACGTGAGCACGCGGCACGAGCTGCGCCGCCTCATCACGAACCCCGCGCTGGTGATGGGCCTGATCGGCACCCTTGCTCTGCTGGCGATCGGAGTTTTCGGCGGACTCGTGGCCCCGTATGACCCCAACGCGAACCTCTCCCTGATCGTGAAACACCTGCCGGACGGCACGCTCTCATTCAGGGTCCCACCGACGTTCCCCGATACCGACCACTGGTTCGGGACCGATGCTCTGGGGCGGGATCAGTGGTCGCGTGTTCTCACCGGCGCGTGGCTGAGCCTCTCGGTCGTGGTCGTGTCGGCGGTGGCGCGTCTCGGGATCGGCCTGTCGCTCGGCGTCACGAGCGGCTGGTATGGCGGTCTGTTCGCGCGCGTCGTGAGCATCGGAGCGGCGGGCGTCACGGCCGTCCCGCAGCTGCTTCTCGCGATCATGCTCGTGCTGGCCACGCGGCCCCTCGGGGCCGCCGGATTCATCGCCTCGCTGGCGCTCGTGGGCTGGCCGGAGATCAGCGAATACATCCGCGCGGAGGTCCTTCGCGCGAAAGCGCAGCCGTTCATGGAAGCCGCGCGCTCGATCGGCGTCCCGGGACGACGGCTCATCACCGGCCATCTCGTCGCGACGGTCGGTCCGCAGCTTCTGACGGTGGCCGCGCTCGAGACCGGCGCCGTGCTGCTTCTGCTCGCCGAGCTCGGTCTCGTCGGCCTCTTCCTCGCGGGCGCCACATTCCTGGTCGGCGACTTCGGGCCGGTGGGACCGCTGAAGGGTCGGGTGCCCGAGTGGGGACAGATGCTCGGCGGGCTCCAGTTCTACGCGATCACGGCCGAGCTCCCGACGCTCATCCCCGCGCTCTTCGTAGTGCTCGCATCGGCGACCTTCGCGCTGCTCGCGGACGGGCTCCGCGCGGCCAGCGATCCGTTCAGCTCGCGCCGAGTCCTCCCGGGGACGTTCGGAGTCCTCACAAAGGTGCTGGCGGGTGCCCTCTGCTTCAGCGCCGTCGGATTCATCGGCGTCAACGTCAGGCCGGGCGCGATGACGATGGAGGACGGCCGCGTGCTCGCCGCGAGGACCGCCGAGACGACCTGGCCGGGCAGTGAGTTCGTCGCCGGGGTCGCGCGCTATCCATCGGGCACGCGGGTGGTCGATCGACCGGAGCGCCTCACGTACTACTACCGCAACGACCATGAAGAGGTCCTACGGATCAGCTTCCAGAACGCCGACCGGCTCGCGGTCGAGGTGCGCAAATACGAGAGCGAGGACGAGATCGACTTCAACGGGTTGAAGGCCCTGCCGGCCGGCCTCATGTCGTACGACACGCCACTCCGGCTGGCGGAGCAGAACGGCGGCTTCGCGTACCGGCAATTCCAGCCGAACTATCTGGTACGCGTGATCCTGACCTGGCCAGGCGATCGCGACGCGCCGGTCTATGCGGTCATGTACAGCCCGATGAGCGGCTCTCGAGTGGACCCGCTGCGCGTCTGCTGCTTCGACGCGCGGACGGGCGAGATCGTGGACTCACTCGTTGCGCCGCGACTCGCTCCGCCGTGGCCCGTGCCGGCCGACTGCGCCGCGGCACGTTCCGTCTATCGGCAAGTCGACCGCTTCCAGGGCTATTTCGTCATGGGCCCGTCGCTCTCCGTGGGCACTCAGTCCAACCTGAACTATCAGGGCGACACCTTCATCTGGATGCTCGGTGGCCAAGGGACACCGCGGCTCGAGAGCGCGACCAACGTCGAGGACGCCTCGGCGCGGGCCGACATCGTCAGTCCCTCGCCGACCGGCAACGCTCCCGGGCAGGCGTTGTCCTTCGCCACGTTGCGGCTGCCGGTACCGGGGTGCTGGACGGTGAAGGTCTCGGTGGGCAGTGCGGTCCTCGATTACACGCTCTACGCCTACCCGTCGGACTGCCGTCCGCAACACGAGAGGTTCGCTGCGGTTCCCGGTGTCACGCCGCTGCCATGCGTCAGACGCTAGGTCAGCGGTGGCTCGGGCCGCGCTGCTGTCCGGCGCCCTTGCCGAAGTACTCCGCGCGCCAGTCGCGCGGCGGGCCCGAGCGCGCTTTCCGTTTGGGTAGGGTTCGCTTCACGTTCAGCGTGTCGAAGAGCGGGTCGAGGCTCACGGCCTTCTCCCACATCCCCGCGGTGAGGTCGCCGACCGCCGCGATGCGGTCGCGCATCGTCACCATCGTGAAGTCGCCGGGCTCGACGGCAGGTACCTCGTCCCAGCGGAGGGGCGCGGACGCGCGCGCGTCGGGGACCGGGCGAATCGAGTACGCCGACGCGATCGTGCGATCGAACGCGTTCTGCCCGTAATCGACGAACACGCCCGGCCGGCCGGCGACCTTCCACTGCGTCGTCGCGATCTCGGGCACGAGGGCCACGATCGATTTCGCGATCGCGCGCGCGATCTCACGCACGAGCGGAAACTCGAGCTCCGGGACGATCGGGATGAGGATGTGCAGGCCGGGTTGCCCTCCGACGGGTCCAGATCGATGAGCAGGTAGTCCGGCTTGTTCACCTCGGGGACGCGCGAGTGCCAGGTGTGAAGCTCGATGCATCCCAGGTTCGCTATCCAGGCAAGACCGGCCGGATCGGTGACGACCGGAAAGTCCGCCTCGTTCCCGGATGGATAGTTGATGTGCACGGTCTCGAGCCACTCGGGATGCGGCATGGGCACGCGCTTTTGGTAGAAAAAGTCGCCCTCGACCCCGTTGGGGTGCCGCTTCATCTGCATCGGACGGCGCGACACGTGATGCAGGACAGCGTCGGCGACGTCGACGTAGTACTGGATGAGATCGCCCTTGGTCAGGCCCATCTTGGGGAAGAAGACCTTGTCGAGATTGGTGACCTTGACCTCGCGGCCTGCGACGAGCACGCCCGGCAACTCTAGACGGGTCTCGCTAGACGAGGCTTCGGTAACGCGGCACGTATGCCTTCTCGCGGATGAAGGCGTGGATGTCGGTGGGGCGCTCGACGCGCGCGAGCCCGCGCTCGAAGATCACCTCGGCGACGCGCGCCGCCACCCGTAGCTCCGTCTCGAGGATCGCGGACACCGGTGGATACACGAGTCCCACGGCGATATCGCTTGGGGTCACCTGCTCGGCCACACCGCTCGCCGCGGCGATGAACATCTCGTCGGTGACGCGGCGCGCGCCGGTCGCGTAGACCGCCATGCCGATCGCGGGGAAGACGTACACGTTGTTGCCCTGCCCCGGCACGAACGTGCGGTCGCCGAATCGCACCGGCGGGAAAGGACTCCCACCCGCGAACACGGCGCGCCCGGCCGACCACGTGTACGCCTGCTCCGCCGTGCACTCCGAGCGCGACGTGGGGTTCGAGTAGGCGAAGATCATCGGCCGCTCGTTCACGCGCGCCATCGCCTCGATCACGTGCTGGTCGAATGCGCCGCCGACCGTCGAAAGCCCGATGATGCCGGTCGGTCGCAGCTCCTCGATCGCCGCGACGAAGTCGGCGATGGCCGCGTGGCGCTGCGCGAACGGGCGCTGATAGTCGTGGAGGGCTTCGCGGTCCGCCGTGACGAGTCCCTTGCGGTCGAACAGCGCGACCCGCGACCGCACCTCGGTCTCGGGCACGCCCTCGTCGCGCATGGCCTTCACCAGGAGATCCGCCGTCCCGACCGCGGCCGAGCCCGCGCCCAGGAACAGGAAGCGCTGCAGCGCGAGGGGCGTGCCGGTGATGCGAAGCGCACCGAGGATCCCGGCGAGGGCGACCGCGGCGGTGCCCTGCACGTCGTCGTTGAAACAGCAGACGCGCTCGCGGTAGCGCTCGAGGAGACGGATCGCGTCATTGCCGGCCCAGTCCTCGAACTGAATGAGCGCTCCGGGGAACTCGGCCTCGACGGCAGCGACAAATTCATCGACGAAAGCATCGAGCTCGTCGTCGGAAATGCGGGTTTGCTTGAGCCCCAGATACAGCGGGTCCGAAAGCAGCGTCTCGTTGTTCGTCCCGGCGTCGATGAGGACGGGCAGCGTGTACTGCGGCGGCACGCCTCCCGCCGCGGTGTAGAGCGCGAGCTTGCCGATCGGGATCCCCATGCCGTTGGCCCCGAGGTCGCCGAGGCCGAGAATTCGCTCGCCGCTCGTCACGACCATGCAGCGGACGTCGCGCTCCGGCCAGTTGCGGACGATCTCGCGCAGACGGCCCTTGCGCTTGATCGAGAGATAGAGGCCGCGCGGACGGCGGAAAAGGTGGCCGAACTTCTGACAGGCCTCGCCGACGGTCGGTGTGTACACGATCGGCATGAACCTGGCCGGGTCGGACATGAGCACGCGGTAGAAGAGCGTCTCATCGGTGTCCTGGAGCTGCGAGAGATAGATGTAGCGCTCGAGGTCGGTCGTCTTGCCGTCGAGCTGCGCGAGCGCCCTTCGCAGCTGCGTATCGAGATCGTCGATACCCTCAGGGAGAAGGCCGAGAAGCCCGAGTGCTTCGCGCTCCTGGTCGCTGAATGCCGTCGACTTGTTGCGGCGCGGGTCATGAAGCAGATCGGTCCCGCGCGGCGTCGTCATCCGCGGAGGAGGATAAGCGCGTGGACCCGTTCACCGTCGCGGCGACCGTTGCAGCGGTGATCGCGGGCGCGATCGCATCGATCTCGGGCTTCGGCATCGGCAGCGTGCTCACGCCGGTCCTCGCGATCCAGTTCGATGTCCGGCTGGCGATCGCGATGGTCTCGCTCCCCCACCTCGCCGGCACGTTCGTCCGATTCCTCCTCGTCCGCACGCACATCGATCGCCAGGTGCTGTTGGGCTTCGGCGCGGCGAGCGCGATCGGCGGGCTCGTCGGTGCGGCCCTTCAGGCCGTCGTCCAAAGCGCGGCCCTCGCCGTCGTGTTCGGTCTGCTCCTCCTGTTCGCGGGCTTGGGGAGCGTTACCGGATTTGCGCAGCGCATGCGGTTCTCGGGACGCCGTTCCGCGCTGGTCGGAGGTGCGCTCTCGGGACTTCTGGGCGGGCTCGTCGGAAATCAGGGCGGCATCCGGGCAGCTGCACTTCTCGGATTCGACGTCGAGAGAGAAACGTTCGTCGCCACGGCCACCGCGGTCGCGCTCATCGTCGATGGAGCGCGCATACCTGTGTATCTCGCGGCCCAGGGAGCCGAGCTCGTCGCGCACTGGCTGCTCATCGGCACGCTCGCCACCGGCGCTGTCATCGGAACGCTTCTGGGCGGATTCACGCTTCGGCGGATGAGTGAAGCGACGTTTCGTCGAGCGGTCGGCGTGCTCCTGCTCGGTCTCGGCGGCTACACCCTCGCGCGCGCGCTGTCCTGAATCATCTCCGCGACGCGCTTGTCGTACTGCGCGCCGTACCGGCGCAGCATGCGGGCTGCCATGAAGTCGAGCACCGGGGCCTTGATGCCTGTGGTCTTCCACGAGATCGCGGTGTCCACCCGCGTCGTCGATGGCCCTTCGGCCTCGGCGCGGTCGGTGCGCCACACGGTGCCGACAAATGGAAACTCGATCTGCATCGTGATCTCTGTCGGAGCTTTGCAGCCGAGAACTTTGAACACGGTCTTCTGATTCGGGCCGTGAATACAGTGGTACTCGGCGCCGACGAGCGACCCACGCGCGCCCGGGTGGAAGTCGACGCGCGGGACACCCATCCAGATCTGCCGGAGCTTGGGATCGGTGAAATACGTGAAAACCTCTTCCGGCGTTCCGGGGTACCGCATCGTGCTGCGGATCTTCGCCGTCGCCGGATCGACGGTGGGCGTCTCCTCGCTCCAGACAGCATCACGGACCGGCCGCAGATCGAGGTACGACGCATCCACGGGTCCGAGGTCGTACCGCTGCGGTGCCGAAACGAACTCCGCCCGCAGGCTCTCGGGCCAGGCGGCGAGGGCGGCCGCAGTCGCGAGCAGGTACTCGTGACCGGGCACGGTGTTCTTGAGAAGCCGGTGTACGAGGTTCACGTCGTTCCCGTGGAGCTGGACCCGGCCGGCGACCTCATACCGCGAGAACGATCCGCGGTGAACGACGAATTTCAGACCGAGGTCCTGGACCGTCGCGCACGCTCGACATGGGCACGTCGTCGCCGAGCGGATGTCGCGAAGCCGGCGATGGAAGACCCGATAGGTCTCGCGGAGCCAGTCGGTCACGCCGACGTCGGTCCGGTCCGTTGTGCAGCAGAGAGCGTCACCCTCGACTTGGTCGACGGTCAGCTTTCCGCCGAAGCTCCGCGAGATTGCCTCCATCAGCTCGGCGAGAATCTCTTGAGAGTGGTCCTGCTCGGTGCCGGCGACAAATGCCGTGTATCCCGAGATATCCGCCATGACGAGGAGTCCTTCCACCGACCAGATGGTACGAGCGCGACTCGCGCTCGGATTGGTCTAAATGCCGGTGAGGCGCAGGCGGAAGCGGGCGCCACCGCCGCCGTCGATGGGCCGCTCGAACGTGACGGAACCACCGTGCGACTCGGCGACGTCCTTCACGATCGAAAGCCCGAGCCCAGATCCTGGAAGATGACGCGCATCGTTGGATCGCCAGAAGCGATCGAAGACCCGCGGAGCGTCCTCGGCGGCGATGCCGGGACCGCGGTCGCGGACCGAGATCTCGCCGTTCGCGACGGTCACGTCGACGGTCGCGCCCGGAGGGCTGTACTTCGCCGCGTTATCGAGAAGGTTCGTGATCGCGCGAGCGACACGGACTTTCACGCCTTTGATCGACGACGGCGACGACGTCACATTGAAGCGCACCTTCGGATAGCGGAAGGACACGTCATCCACGACCTCGTGCACGACCTCGTCGAGCTGCAGCTGCTCGAACGGCATAGGTGTCTCCTCGTCGCGCGCGACCTCGATGAGATCGCCGACGAGGGTCGTGAGGCGCTCGATCTGGCTCACGAGATCGCCGAGTAGCTGTTGACGTTCGACGGGATCGGTCGGTTGACCGCGCTCGAGGAGCTCGAGGTTGGTACGGAGGCTGGTGAGCGGGGTTCGCAGCTCGTGCGACGCGTCGGCCACGAGCTGGCGCTGCGAGCGCAGCGAGGTCTCGAGCTGTCCGAGCATCGCGTCGAAGCTCGTGCCGAGTCGGCTGAGCTCATCGCGTCCCCGCGCAGCGACCCGACGGGAAAGGTCGCGCGTCTTCGTCACCTCTTCGACAGTCGTCGTCAATCGCTTAACCGGCGCGATCGCGGCGCGCCCGATGAGCGCGCCGAGGCCGGCCGCCAGAAGAATGGCGCCCGCCGCGAAGGCGATGAGCAAGAGACGTGTCTGCGCGAGTGCCGCGTCGATCCCAGTCGGGGCCAGGTCCTGGACGACTTCGATCGCGCCACCGCCCTGAATCGGCACGACCCAAACGGCAAGCCGCGTGTCTTGCGCGTCGGCTGTGGCAAAGAACGCGCCGCGCTTGCCGCTGGCGACGTCCTTTACCTCCTGAAAGACGAGCCCCGTGTTCGGTGATTCGAAGTCGGTTCTAAAGATTGCGCCGCTAGCGGAGATGATCTGGGCGTACATGTCCGGTCTTCCCGTCATCAACTGCGATGGCGGACCGAAACCGCGCCTGCCGTCACCAGGGCCCGGGCCGCCGCGGGCCGCGTTCTGCGCCGCGACCTGCAGGTTCGCTTCGACCTGATGCATCAGCTGGTCTTGCACCACGAAGTACATCGCGACGGACGCGCCGATCGCGGCGACGGCGACAGCGGCAGCCGTGAGGAGGGTTACCCGAAGTCGAAAGCTCACGGTTCCTTCATGACGTAGCCGACACCGCGCACCGTCTGGATCACCCGCGGTTCGCCCGCCGTCTCGAGCTTGCGCCGGAGATAGCCGACGTACACGTCCAGCGAGTTCGAGTCGGGGCCGAAGTCATACCCCCAGACGCGGTCGAAGATCACGTCGCGCGGAAGGACCTTCCGGGGGTTGGCGATAAAGAGCTCCAGGAGCGAGTACTCCGTGCGCGTCAGCGGGATCAGGCGGTCGCCGCGGCGGCATTCCATGGCGTCGCGATCGAGCGAGATGTCCATGAAGCGGAGAACGCCGCGCGCCTTCGCGCCGTCGTCGCCGCGACGGCCCAGCGCTCGTATGCGCGCGAGGAGCTCGTCTAGCGCGAACGGCTTCACGAGATAGTCGTCGGCGCCGGCGTCCAGACCTTCGACGCGATCGCGGACGGCCGCGCGCGCGGTCAGCATGAGGACGGGGACCTGATTGCCTGAGGCCCGCAGGCGGCGGCAGACCTCGACACCGTCGAGACCGGGCAGACCGAGATCGAGGACGACGGCGTCGTACGGGTTCGTCATCGCGAGCTCCAGGCCGGCGGGGCCCTCCCGGGCGAGGTCCGCCTTGTGGCCGGCCCCGCGCAACGCCCGCTCGACGGCATCCCGGACAGCGGGCTCATCTTCGACCAAAAGGACACGCATTGGTGTCGAGTTTACGAGCGGACCCGGTAAGAACGGCCTAAGGAACACCGTCCTTAGCGAACTCTTGGAATCTTTTCATGCAACGAGGGCCCGCCGATCGTTTGCTAGTCATGTACACGACCTCGGAAAGGGGATCGCGTGAACGCAATACAACCAGCGAAAGCACTTCTCATCGCGGCGGTCATCGGGCTTGGCCTCTCGGGCGGGTTCGCGGCAGCCGCCTTCCTCCCGGGGGGTAATGCTCCCGCCGCGGTCTCCCAGATCTGGGACCAGACCGTTGGACAGATGTTCGGCAACGTATTGGGTGAAAAGGGCTCGTACTTCACGGCGGCGGCGACCTACATCGGGATCACCGAGGCGCAGCTCCGGACCGAGCTTGGAACAGACAAGAGCCTCGCCGACGTGGCGATCGGGCACGGAAAGACGCGCGACGGACTTATCGCCGCTCTTACGGCGGCCCAGCAGCAGAACATCGCGACGCTCGTCGACCAGAAGGGCATCGGCGCCCGACCGAACCCGGCGAACGGCTACGGCCCCGGACCGGGCTTCGGCCGCGGACCCGGCGACAGAAACGTGATCGGTAACTCTCTGGCAACGGCGGCAACCTACCTCGGTACCACCGCCGCCGACCTCGAAACCAAGATGCGTGCGGGTCAGACACTGGCCCAGATCGCGAACGCGACCGCGGGCAAGAGCCGTGATGGTCTCCTGAACGCGCTCGTCGCCGACGCCACCGCGAAGATCGACGCAGCCCAGAAGGCCGGCACGATCACCGCGGATCAGGCGACCCAGCAAAAGTCGAACCTCTCCACGCGCTTGGCGCAGCTCATCGACAACACCGGTCCGTTCCCTGGGCGGCGTGGCCGCTAGCCGCAACCGGCCAGCTCCTTCCGCAGACGGTGCCGGGCTCACCAGGTCCGGCACCGTCCCCGTTTGGATGCTCAAGCTGACCGCCGTCGCGACGGTGCTGAACGTGTTCTTCTTCGGCTTTGG
>VBEU01000031.1 GCA_005883775.1 Chloroflexota bacterium
TTCGCGCGGAACATCTGCTCGCCCTTCTCATGCTCGATGTGGATCGCTTCAAGCTCTACAACGATCGCTACGGCCACGCAGTGGGGGACGAGGTCTTGAAGGCCGTGGCCGCCGCGGTCAAGCAAGCCGTTCGTTTGTATGACGTGCCCACGCGGTACGGCGGCGACGAGTTCGCGATCATCCTGCCGGACGCCGACACCGAGGCCGCGACGAGGGTCGCCGCGAGGATTCTCGAGAAGGCGACGGAGGCCACGCTGCCGCCCGAGCTCGTGGCGGCTCGCGAGCGCCTGCAGCTTTCGATCGGGATCGCGACGTTCCCGCGTCCGGCCGGTGATGCCGCGGCTCTCGTGGAATCGGCGGACGCCGCTATGTACCGCGCGAAGGAATCGGGTGGTGGCATCCGCGTGTGGGAGCACTCTCTCGGCGAGGGACCGCGCGGCGCGATCCGCTCGCGGGCGATGAGCCTTCCGGCCGCGCCGTATCTCGCGGACCCGGCGCGCCTCGCGACCGCGGAGCTTCAGCGACACCTGCCACACGCGCTCGCGTCGGAGTGGAACGCCGTGGTCGTGGGTCACGAGGGTCAGGTGCTCACCGTGGCGCTGCCGCAGCCGAACCCCGCCGCAGTGGACTCGATCTCGAAGGCGACCGGCTTCGCGGTGTATCCGGTGTTCAGCAATGCCGCGGATCTCGAAGCGACGCGGCGCCGGCTCACCACCAACGGGGCCAAGTCCTAGCGGGGACGCGCCTCCTCGCGAGTGACGCCGCCCTCGGCGCCGCGGAAGAGGTAACCCACGCCCGGCACGGTCTGGATCACGTCGCGCGGCTTGCCATCCGCACCGAGCTTCCGCCGCAGGCGACTGACGTTCAGCTTGACGAGGTCGCCGCCAACATCGGCGTCGTAGCCCCAGACACCCTCGAGTATTTCCTCCTGCGTGAGCACGCGGCCGGGGTTCGCCATGAAGTGACGCAGCAGCTTGAACTCGGTCGGTGAGAGGTGCACAGGCACACCGTCCGCGCGCACCTGGTGTGTCGCCTCGTCCAGGATGAGGTCGCCGGTCTTGTAGATCGCCGGCGCCGGACGGCCGCGCGTCCGGACCGAGCGGCGGAGGATGGCCTTCACGCGGGCGACGAGCTCCTTCGGCCGGAACGGCTTGGTGATGTAGTCGTCGGCGCCGAGCTGGAGGCCACGCAGGATGTCGCTCTCGTCCTGGCGGGCGGAGAGCAGGAGCACGGCGACGTGCTCGTCGACGTGCCGGATGCGCTCCAGCACGACGAAGCCGGCGAGCTTGGGCAGGTTGATATCGAGGATCACGAGATCGGGCTTTTCGCGCCCGACGGCCTCGACAGCGGTCTCGCCGTCGTACGCGCGTGAAACGTCATATCCCTCACGACGAAGGGCGTACTCGAGAAGCTCCACGAGGTCGCGGTCGTCGTCGACAACCAGAAGCTTTATTAGTCCTCTGCCTCCTCAGCCAAGTGACGAGCTTTCGGGAGTGTGAAGTGTACTGATGTTCCATGTCCAGGGGTGCTCTCGATAGAGATGTCTCCACCCTGCGCGTGCACGATGGCGCGGCAGATCGAGAGCCCCAGGCCGAGCCCGCCCGCCTGCTCGCGGACGGTACGGGATCGGAAGAAGCGTTGGAAGAGGCGGTTCTGCTCGTCGAGGGGTATGCCGGGCCCCTCATCCGCGACCGTAATCCGCACGTAACCGTCAACGCTCTTCGCGCCGACCGTTACGCGAGTCCCCTCGGGGGCGTACTTGCTGGCGTTCGAGATGAGGTTGGCGAAGACCTGCGTCGTCCGGCGCTCATCGGCAACGACGCGGTCGGCGTCCGCGTCGAACGCCTTGACGAGCTCCTGTCCCTTCGACTCGAGCATGGGCTGGATGAACGCCATCGCCTCGGACAGCGAGTGCTTGAGGCTCGCGGCCTGAGCCCGCACCTGGAACGTGCCCGCCTCGATGCTGCCGGCGTCCATGAGGTTTTCGACAAGGTGCTCCAATCGAAGGGCGCTCCGGCGGAGCGCTCCCGCGAGCAAGGCCAGCTCGTTGCGGGGCATGTTGAGCGCGTCGTCGACGACGAGGTCGAGCGAAGCGATGAGTCCAGAGATCGGCGTCCGCAGCTCGTGCGCGACCTCCATGAGGAACTCCTCTTTGAGCCGCAGGAGCTCCGCCTGTGCAGTGACGTCGCGGACGGTGTGAAGGGCGCGCCCACCGGGGAGGGGAGTCGAGACCATCTCGAGGACCCCCATCCGCTCCTCGCGCGGGAACCATGCGCGTCGCACGGTGTGGGCCTCGATCTCCTGGATGCGCGTCGCGCCGGAGACGAGCAGCAGCTCTTCGAACACGGCCCCGAGCAGCGAATCCTCGCCAAGGATGCGGAAGGCGGCGGGATTGGCGCTCACGACCAGACCCTCCTGGTCCGTCAGGACGATCCCGTCGCTGAGCGCGACGAAGGCCTCGGCGAAGGCCGCCTGGTCGAGGGCGGCATCTTCGCGCCGGCGCCCGGTGACCCGACGTCGTTCCGCGGCCGATGACTGATCGGTCATGCGAAGGGGATCACGAGACGCACGCGAGTCCCCTGACCCGGGCTCGAGTCGAGGGAGAGCTGCGCGCCGATGAGACGCGCCGACTCGCGCATCTGAAGCAGCCCGAGGCTGCCGCGCGAGGCGTACCCCTGGAGCGTGCTCGCAACATCGAACCCCTTCCCGTTGTCCTCGACCATCGCTATGACCGCACCCCCGTCCTCGTACACGTCGATCGAGACCTCCGCCGCGCGGCCGGTCTTGATCGCGTTGTTGGCGGCCTCGCGGATCACGGTGAACGCGCCCGCTTCGACCTCGGGGGCGAATCGCCGGTCCGCGTCGACACGCCGCGCGACGACGTGCGAACCATTCTGCCCGTTGATGCGCTCGGCCAGCGCCCGAGCGGCCGCACCGAGTCCGGCGTCCTCAAGAACGAGCGGCCGCAGCGCGAAGAGAATGTCGCGTAGACCCTTCTGAGATTCGAGAAGCCGCCCGCGGAGCTGCTCCAGGTCGGCCATCGCCGCCGGGACGTCCTGCTTGGCCCGGCGCTGCGCGAGCTCGATGCCCAGAGCCGCGTTGGCCAGTGTTTGCGCGACGCCGTCGTGGAGATCGCGGGCAAGCCGATGGCGTTCCTCCTCGGCCACCTTCACGACGCGGAGCCGCTCGGCCGCAAGGTCTTCGGAGAGCTGCACGTACTCGAGCGCAATGCCAGCAGAGGTCGCGAGCGAGACCGCGTACCGCTCGTCCTCCGAGCGAAACGGCCCATCCGCGTGGTTCACCGCTTGGAGGACGCCCAAGCGCCTGCGGTCGCGCGAGTCGATCGGCACCACCAGGATGGAGCGCGTCCGGTAGCCGGTGCGAGCGTCCACGCTCGCGTCGAACCGCGGATCCCCATACGGCTCGTCTATACGAAGCAAGGTGCCCGTTCGGGCCACGTCGGCCGCGAGGCTCGTGCCGTCGAGCGGAAGGCGGATCTCGTTGATCTCGAGGACACTCTCGCCGCGCTCCCCGCCCTGGGTGAGCGCGCGCGACCAAAGCTCGTTCCGCGTCTGATCGACGACGTAGAGCGTCGCGCGGTCGGCTTCAAGCATGAAGGTCGCGGCGAGAGTGATGCGCAGGAGAACCTTCTCGACGTTGGCCTCGAGCGCGAGATCGCGCTGGAGCTCGAGCAGCGTCTCGAGCTGCTTGGCCTCGCTCAGCGGTGCCATTCGCGCGGATTCTCGCCCAATTGGTCGTGTGCGGCGAGGGGTCACACTTTCGCGTGTGCTCGCGCCCCGCGCCCTGATGGTCCTCGCCGCGGCGCTGCTCACGGCAAGTTGCTCATTGGAGTCCCTCATCCCGCGCCCAACTCCGACCGAGGCGCCATTCTGTGCGCCACTCGACGATGTTCTGGGGAGCGTTCATCTCGATTACAGCGTCGCGCCGCCGACGCAACCGGACGTATCGGCGGCGGACGCCGAGCGCGTCGGCCGATCGATGATGGGCGACCAGGGCACGACCTGCTCTGTGAGGCTCGCCAAGTACGACAATCTCGCCGACCATCGTCAGCTCGTGTGGGTCGTACATCTGGACGGCCTCGCGATCGAAGGTCTCGGCGGAGCGATGGTGTTCAACGGGACGCCACCGCCGCCTCATATCCTGCGTCGCGCACTGGCGATCGTTTCGACGGATGCACCGCCGAGACCACTCTTCAGCGTTGCGACCGGTCACTAACGCGGGAGAGCCGCAATTGCTCGCCGATGGGCCTCGCCGTATCGGAGTCTCTGATCACTCGGGTCCGCGAGACACGGTCGTGGAAGTACCGGCCGTCAGTGGTAAGCAACACGCTGAGCTGGACTATCCCAAACAATCCCACGAAGAGAGCCGCCGCTCGGACCAGAGCCCGCCGAACACTGGGCTCGCGGCCGGCGTGAGTGACGAGTCGCAGACCGACCCGACGCATCCCAGGGGTCTGGCCATGTCCGATCCACGACCACATCGATGCCCAAGAGAGCGTCCAGATGGCCGCGAAGACCACGACGGCCCACCAGACATCGAGATCGAGTGCGAACAGCACGATCCAAATGCCCAGGAGCATGAGCGGCGTTACGAAAAGTCCGTCGATGGTGTACGCGCGATAACGCTCGCCAAATGTGGGTGGTTCCGTCCCGATCGAGGTCAACGCGTTACGCCAGCCTTGCCGTGCGCACTGCTCTCACGAACGCCCGCCAGATACCGAACGATAGCCAGAGACTGCCCACGAAGAACGCCGGCAGAACGGCGGCGGCAAGCACGAGGAAACCGATCTCCTGACTCGAGCGCTTCTGGGGCTCAGAAAGAACGGCACGATCGGGTGCGTTGGGATCGTAGTACACGGTCACCGCCGTTCCGACTCGGACATCGTCGAATGGCGGGTTTGGAGGGCCGATGAACGAATCGGCGACTTCGTAGGTGCGCCCGTCCACCTCGTAGGTCGCGCGGACGATGGCGTGATTTGTCGGTTCCTTCGCGCTCACCGTCGCCGACGTACTCCGCGCACGATCCGCGAAGCCACCCGCGATGTTCGTGCTCGCGATCAATCCAGCAACGATCGCGACGAGGGCCAGCCACAACAGCACCCACGGGAAAGAGCCGGGAAGTCGACGCGTCCGATCCGGCGAAAACGCGATCCCCATCCTGAAATCATGCTGCGGAGCCAGACTCATCCACGATCAGCGCGGTAGCGGTTATCTCCCCGCGATCTGCCGCACCGTCTCGAGCGTGTCGATCTCACCCACCGGTTTGTCCGGACGCAGGCGCGCGATCCGCGGGAACCGCATCGCGTAGCCGGACTCGTGCCGATCGCTCGGCTGGATCTGATCGAACGCGACCTCGATGACGGTGTCGGGCACGACCGTGCGCACGCGCCCGTAGTCCTGGATGGTGTGCTCCAGGAAGTACTTCGTCATCTCGGCGATCTCTTTGTCGGTGAGTCCGGAATAGGCCTTGCCGATATTGAGAAGCCGCTCGCCGTCGCGGATTGCGAACGTGTAATCGGAGAGGACGCCGCGGCGCTTTCCGTGGCCCCACTCGACCGCCGTCACGACCACATCGATCGTCCGCAGCGGCCGCTTCACCTTGAGCCATTCCATGCCGCGACGGCCCGGGCGGTAGGGCGAGCGTGGATCCTTGACCATCAGGCCTTCGTTGCCGCGCTCGCGCGCAGCGGTGAACTCGCGGTTCAGGGTCGCGACGAGCTCCTCGCCCGATAACTCCAGGCGCTGGCGTTCGGCGAAGATGACCGGCGGCACGATCGGCAGATCGCGAAGGATCCGCTGGCGCTCGTCGAACGGCGCGTCGAGCAACGCGCGGCCGTCGCGCTCGAGGATGTCGAAGGCGACGAGCGTCGACGGCATCTTCGTGCGGAGCTCTTCCGCCACGTTCTTGCGTCCGAGCCGCGTCTGAAAATCGGTGAATGGGACGGCTCTGCCTTCGGCGAACGCGAGCACTTCTCCGTCGATCACAAAAGTCCCGGGGATCGCGAGCAACGGCTCTACCAGTTCGGGGTAGCGGTTGGTGATGCGGTCGAACGTCCGGGAGTACAGCTCGACGCGGTCGCCGGCTTTGTGCACCTGAGCCCGGATGCCGTCGTACTTGTCCTCGACGATGTACGGCGGGGGAAACCGCTTCTCGACCTCCTCGAGCTGCAGGACCGGCGTCGCGAGCATCATCCCGATCGGCAGGAAATGCGCGAGCGTCGGCTCGGTGAGCGTGCCGTGTTTCGATCGG
Organism: Chloroflexota bacterium; assembly: GCA_005883775.1. GTDB lineage: Bacteria > Chloroflexota > Limnocylindria > P2-11E > P2-11E > 3-1-20CM-2-70-9. The sequence goes on from VBEU01000031.1 coordinate 6,271, forward strand.
AGCGCCGTCTCGCCGATGTCGCCGGTCAGCATGTTCGCCCGTCCGACCTCCTCGCGATCGCGCCCGAACGCGCGCGCGATCGCCTCCTCGAGCAAACCCTCTCGCAAGCCGATGCGGGTCTCGCCGCTCACGATCTTTACGATGTAGCGGGCCTCGCCGGCGGTGGCTCGCGCGATCGTCGCACGGAGCAAATCGCGTTTCGGCGCGACGCCACGGGCGGCGGCGATCGCGTCGAAGGTCTGCGCGACGTCGGCGAGCGTGAGCCGATCTCCGGCGGCGGCACGCTCCGCTATGAGGTCTGCGGCCACGTCGCCGAGATCGGCATGACGCTGGTATGACTCGGCCATCTCGCCGCCGTTCCTCCCCGACCGCTCGAGCAGAACGTCGGAGAGTGCGCTCCAGCCCACCGATAAAATGCGCTCGTCCCGGCGCGGGAACGGCGCTCCGGCGAAGAGCCGCGCCGCGATCTGCAGATCGGAGTCGTCGAGTGTGCCCAGATACCGTGCGAGCGCGGCGTGTTTTTCGAGCTTTTTGGGCGTCGACCGGACGGCATCGGCCGTGCTGACCCAATCGGCGAAGGAGGTGCTCACGTGGGCCTGATCGAGCTGCTCATCATCATCCTGGTCATTCTCTGGCTCCTCGGATATTTCGGCCGAGGGCGGTTCTACGCGACCGGACCGGCGACCACCACGGGGACCTGGTACTCCGGTAACGTGGTCCA